>NZ_JBFUHT010000005.1:0-163214 GCF_056402275.1 Azospirillum sp. P4_B5 | reverse complement strand
TCGGTCCGCCGAGAGCGGGGGAGGGTTGGGTGGGGCCCCGTTGCAACCACTTTCCGACGCCTACTCCCCACCCGCCTTGCGCGCCAGGAAGCCCCGCGCCGGGTTGTAGCCGTAGACCGCCCCACCCAGGAACACCACCAGCGCCAGCACCGTCCAGCCCAGCGCCGGCAGGTTCACGTCCAGATACAGCGCGAAGCGGATCAGCTCGACCGCCTGGCTGAAGGGGTTGACGGTGCACAGGACGTACAGAAGCTCCCCCGCCTCCTGCATCTTCCACAGCGGATAGAGCGCGGTGGACAGGAAGAAGGTCGGGAAGATGACGAAGTTCATCACGCCCGCGAAATTCTCCAGCTGCCGGATGGCCGAGGACAGCAGCATCCCCAGCGCCCCCAGCATCAGCCCGCTGACCACCAGCGCCGGCAGCACCGTGAGGTAGCCGAGCGGCGGCGCCTGCACCCCGTAGACCCAGGCGACGGCGAGGAAGGCATAGACCTGGAGGATCGACACCGCCGTCCCGGCCAGCAGCTTCGCCGTCAGCAGGAACCAGCGGGGCAGGGGGCTGACCAGCAGCATCCGCATGCTGCCCATCTCGCGGTCGTAGACCATCGACAGCGAACTCTGCATTCCGTTGAACAGCTGGACCATCCCGGCAAGGCCGGGGACGATGTAGACCTCGTAGGGAATGTAGGTCTCGTAGGGCGGGGTGATGGCGATGCCCAACGCCGCGCGGAAGCCCGCCGCGAAAACGAACAGCCAGAGCAGCGGACGGACCAGGGCCGACAGGAAGCGCTCCCGCTGGTGGACGAAGCGCAGCACCTCGCGCCCGACGATCCCGCCGAGCGCGCGCGCGTAGTGGGCGGGGGCATTATAGGCAAAAGCCGTCATGCCGCCTCCTTCGCGGTCAGCCGGGTGAAGCTCTCGGTCAGCGAATCCGCCCCAGTCGCGCGGTTCACCTCCGTCACCGGCCCGGCGGCGCGGACCCGACCGCGGTGGATCACCACCACGCGGTCGCCCTCGCCGATCTCGTCGATCAGATGGGTGGCCCAGAGCACGGCGATGCCGCGCTCCCGGCACAGCGCGTGGACATGCTCGACGATGGCGCGCCGCGCCGGGACGTCCAGCCCGACGGTCGGCTCGTCCAGCACCAGCAGGGCCGGCTCGTGCAGCAGGGCGCGGGCCAGCTCCACCCGGCGGCGATGCCCGCCGTTCAGCGCCCGCACCGTCTCGCCGATGCGCTCCGCCATGCCCAGCCGTTCCAGCGACTCCCGCGCCCGCGCCTCGGCGGTGCGGCGGGGGATGCCGTGCAGGGCCGCGAAATAGAGCAGGTTCTGCCGCACCGTCAGGTCGAGGTCGAGCGTGGGCTGCTGGAACACCACCCCCATGCGGCCCAGCGCCCGCGCCGGCTCCCGCCGCAAGTCGATGCCGCCGATGCGGATGGTGCCGCCCGGCGATTCGAACAGGCGGGTGATCAGCGCGAACAGCGTCGTCTTGCCCGCCCCGTTGGGGCCGAGCAGGGCGGTGAAGGACCCCGCCCCGACCGCCAGCGACACGTCCTTCAGCGCGAAGGCCCCGCGCCCGTAGGCGTAGCTCAGCCCTTCGACCGACAGCGCCGGTTCCGCCATGCCCTTACCCTTTCGACAACTTAGCCCTTCACCGCGACGCCCCAGGGGTAGCGGCCGACCTTGATCGACTTGACGACCTTCAGGCTGTCCACGTCGATCACCGACACGTCGCCCGACACGCCGTTGGTGGCGTAGAGCCGCTTCTGGTCGGGCGACAGGTCGAGCTGCCAGACGCGGCGGCCGACCAGCAGATATTCCTTCACCGCGAAGGTCTGGGTGTCCACCACCGCGACGTGGTTGGCCGGGCCGAGCGCCACGAAGGCGTAGCGCCCGTCGTCGGTCAGCTTGATGCCCACCGGCTGGATGCGGTCCTGGGGCACGCCCTTGATCTTGAAGCGGATGGTCTGCGCCACCTTGCGGCTGGCCGTGTCGATCACCGACAGCGTGCCGCCGATCTCTGCGGACACCCACAGGCGGCTGCCGTCCTTGTTGAACTGGGCGTAGCGCGGGCGGGCGTCCACCAGCGTATGGTCCACGACGGAGCGCTTCTCCGTGTCGATCCAATGGACCATGTTCGTCGTCTCCGACGTGTTCACCGCCCATTTGCCGTCGGGGCTGACCGCCATGCCCTCCGGCTCCACACCGACGTCCACCTGATAGGCGACCTTGCGGCTGGGCACGTCCACCACCGTGACGACGTTGCTTTCCTCGTTGGCGATGAAGAGCTGCTTGCCGTCCGGGTGCAGGGCGAACAGTTCCGGGTCTTCGCCCGAGGGCAGGTTGTGCAGGATCTTCTTCGTCGCGAGGTCCATCACCTGCACCGTGTCGTCGTCGCTGGCGCAGATGTAGAGGTGCTTGCCGTCCGCGCTCAGCGTGATGCCGCGGGGGCGCCGCCCGACCTTCACCGTCTCCGTCACCGTCAGGGTCGCGCCGTCGATGATGGACAGGGTGTTGTCCTTCTCGTTCGAGACATAGACGGTCTCCGCCAGGGCGGGGACGGCGCAGCCGGCCAGCAGGGCGGCGAGGAGAAGGGAGCGGGCGGTGGTCATCGGGGCGGTGTCCTTTTGGCGGAAATGATTGAGAAGAATCAGCGTCGGCCCATCAACGTCGGCAGCCGGTTTCGGGCTGGTCGTGGCCCAGCGTGTCGAGTTCGGTCTTCGGGTGCAGGAAGCCGTCCTGCGGCGAGACGGACACCAGCGAGCGGTCGGCGGCGAGAAGCACCGGCTGGCGCAACTGCCCGTCCCAGCTGCGGAAGGACAGCGGCACGCCCTTGAAGGCGGCCAGCGTGAAATCCGGCCCGCGGATGTAGGCGGCCAGCGCCGCCGGATCGGTGGAGCGGGTGCGGGTCGCCGCCTCGCCCACCGCGCGGATGGCGGCCCAGACGGCGTGGTCGCGGGGCGACATGACGCGCTGGGCGGCGGCCTTGAAGCGGGACTGGAGCTGCGCCGCGCCCCAGGCCTCGTGGGCGCGGTGCCAGTTGGTGGGGACGAGGCCCTGCGTGCCGGCGACCGGGCGCGGCTCCCAGGTGCGGTAGAGGACGTAATCGCCGAAGTCGCCGATCTCGTCGGCGACGATCACCACGTCGTGCCGCTTGCCCTGGGTGAAGACCGGCATTTCGGCCTGGGCGGTGCGGCGGGCGTCGTGGTCCTCGCTCCAGGTCTTCTCCTCGACCACCTCGGCGCCGAAGCGCTTGGCCGCCCGCTTGACGGCGGCGGCGTAGAGCCGGTCCTCGGGCCGGGTGCCGACGATCAGCAGCCATTTCGTCCAGCGCTTGACCGCCAGATACTGGGCCAGCGCGTCGGCCAGCATGGCGCGGTCGGGTGCCGTGTGCAGCAGGTTGGGCGCGCACAGCGCGTTGCGCAGGCTGTCGTCGGTCGAGCCGGCGTTGAACAGCAGCAGGTCCGCCGCCTCGGGCAGGCGGGCCAGCGCGCCGGGCGTCTCGCCGGGCAGGTCCAGCACGACGATGCGGTGCCCGGCGGTGGCGAGGTCGCGCAACGCCTGCGCCGGGTCGCCGTCGATGGGGACGGTCACCGCCTCCAGCTCGAACCGCTGCTTGAGGAAGCGGCCCGTGCTGTTGTTGTCCGCCACGGCGAGGGTGGCGCCGGCCAATCCGTCGTCGTCGGGCGGTTCGTCCAGGTTGGACAGGGCGGGGGGATGCTCGACCTCCTGCGTCAGGTAGGCGATGCGGACCGTGGAATTGTCCGCAGGCGCCGCCTCCTGCGAAAAGGCGGCCGGCGAGGCGCACAGCCCGCCGGCCAGCAAGGCGATCTGCATCAAGGAGGGTAACCAAAGGCTGAAACGCATCGCGGGTTTGCACTCGCCTGGTTTCGGGAGACCAGGGTATCCCCGCCGGGCAGCGTCCCGGAATGCAACTTTGGTACGATTGCGCGGTCGGAAAATTGCGGTTCGGTCCGATCGCGGCCGACTCCACGCACAGTTGCTACCAAAGTCCAATTATTGGCGGCACGGACCGCCCGCTATGCTCCGGGGCAACGGACAACGCTCCCTTCGCATCTTCTCTGAATGAGGACGCCCCTTATGAACGCACGGCTTCTCCGGCTTGCGATGGCCGGTTTCCTGACCGGCGCGGCCGCCGTCGCCTCCACGGTTGTCCCCACGGCGGCCTTCGCCCACGGCGACGTGACCCCCCAGGCAGTGGACACCACCGGCCTCGACAAGCTGGGCGAGGACTGGCGCGACGCGAACCCCTACCGCGGCAACCCGCGGGCGATCGAGATCGGCTCCTCCGCCTTCAACCAGAACTGCGCGCGCTGCCACGGGCTGGGCGCGGTGTCGGGTGGCATCGCCCCGGACCTGCGCTTTCTGGACAAGGGCGACATCGGCGACGAGTGGTTCAAGGAGCGGGTGATCAACGGCTCGATCCGCAACGGGGTCACCTACATGCCGCGCTTCGGCGAGGCGCTGGGCCAGGAGGCGCTGTGGGCCATCCGCTCGTGGCTGGAGACGGTGCACGAGGAATGAATGCGTTTGGAATGACGGCGCTTCCGACGCGGCGCCACCTGCTGTCCTTCGCCGCCGCCGCGCTGGCCGCCGGGGTCCTCCCCCGGCGCGCCGGCGCGCGCCCGTTGGACGATGTGGTGGCCGCCGGCCGGCTGATGGTCGCGGTCTACCGCGACAACCCGCCCTTCTCCTACCGCAAGGGCGGCGCCCTGGTCGGTGTGGACGTGGACCTTGCCCGCGCCATCGCCGGGCGGCTGGGCGTCGGCGTCGAGTTCATGGAGCTGACCGCCGGGGAGGCCGTGTCAGACGATCTGCGCAACGCGGTGTGGCGCGGCCCGGTCGTCGGAGGCGGCGTTGCCGACGTGATGATGCATGTGCCCTATCAGAAGGAGTTCGGGCTGCGCAACCCGGAGGCCGTGCTGTTCGGCCCCTATCAGCGGGAGGGCTTCGCGCTGGCCCGCAACCCGATGCGCATGACCCAGCCGATGCTGGCTTCCCTGCCCGACGAGCCGGTGGGGGTGGAGATCGACAGCATCCCCGACTTCTACCTGCTGGGGGCCTTCGGCGGACGCCTGCGCGAGCGGCTGGTCCATTACATGACGATTCCCGAAGCGGTCGAGGCTCTGGTCAAGGGCGACGTTGCCGCCGTCGTCGCGACTCAGAGCCAGGTGGAGGCCGCGCTGGGCGACCGCGCCGCCGGCTTCCCGATCACCCCGGTGACCTTCCCCGGGATGATGGCGTCGAGCTGGGACATCGGCATGGCGGTCAAGGAGAACTCCCGCGATCTCGCCTATGCGGTGGGGGACGCCGTGACCGCGATGCTGGAGGACGGGACGCTGCCGGCGATCTTCCGGACGCACGGGGTGACGCACAACGCGATTCCGGTGGAGTGACGGTGCTTGCCCCCCTCCCAACCTCCCCCCGCTTCGCAGGGGGAGGGGCTTAATTCCCTCCCCTGCGAAGTGGGGGAGGGTCAGGGTGGGGGCAAGCGCCCGCACAAGAACAACAACGCAAGGGAGGGGGGAAACCGCCATGAACCGCCATCTCGCCGCCGCGGCGCTCCTGGCCGCGCTCTCCAACCCGGCTCATGCCGGCTCGCCGGACCCCGCCGACCCGCTGGCCTCCATCATGTGGGACGTGCTGCGGCCGGAGCTGTTCGGAACGGCCCCCGTGCAATTCGACGACCGGGTGACCGTCACCGCCCCCGACAACGCCGAGAACGCCGCCGCCGTCCCGGTGATGGCCGACGCCACGGCGCTGGGCGCGGTGGAAGAGATGGTGCTGTTCGCCGACCTCAACCCCTTCCCGGTCATCCTGCGCTTCCAGCCGCTGGCGGCCAAGCCGGTGATCGCCACGCGCTTCAAGGTCCAGCAGGCGACACCGCTGCGCGCCGCCGCCCGCACGCCGGACGGCGTCTGGCACATCGGCGGCAAGCTGCTCGACGCGGCGGGCGGCGGCTGCACCGCGCCGCCCGCGACCTACGCCGCCGCCGACTGGGCCGACCATGTGGGGGAGGTGCAGGGCCGCGCCTGGGCGCCGACCGGAGAGGACAAGGCGACGCGCGTCCGCTTCCTCGTCCGCCACCCGATGGACACCGGTCTGGTCGCCGGCATCCCCGCCTACTTCATCGAGGCGTTGACCCTGCGCGACGCCGACGGGCGGGCGCTGGCCCGGCTCCAGACCGCGGAGCCGCTGTCCGAGAACCCCGTCTTCACGCTGGAGGTTCAGCCCGGAGCGGGAGCGCGCAGCCTGACGCTTGACGGGCGCGACAACCAGGGCGGCGAGGTGAAGGCGGCCATCCCGCTGCCTTGGGTCCAAGGGGCGCTGCCATGAGAGCGCTCGTCGCCCTTCTCCTTCTGATCGCCTCCGCCGCGCCCGGCTGGGCCGCCGGCCCGCTGACCTACACTCTGAAGCCCGTCGCCATCGCGCCGGACACCTGGGTCTTCGAGGGAACGCGGGAGCATTTCACCCGCACCAACGGCGGCAACATCCTCAACCCCGGCTTCATCGTGACCGACGACGGGGTGATCGTGATCCAGACCGGCCCGTCGCGCCGCTTCGGCGAGGAGATGCGCGCGGCCATCGCCACGGTCACCGACAAGCCGATTCGCAAGGTCTTTATCAGCAACCTGCACCCCGACTACTGGCTGGGCAACCGCGCCTTCGCCGACGTGCCCATCGCCGCCCTCCCCGGCACCATCGAGGGCATCAAGACCGAGGGTTCGGGGATGACCGAGAACATGTACCGCCTCGTCGGCGACTGGATGCGCGGCACCGAGCCGCTGGTCCCGACCGAGACGGTGTACGGTTCCACCGTCGTCTTCGGTTCGCACCGGCTGCGGCTGATCCCGCTGGATGGCCACACCGCCGCCGACCTCGCCATCCTGGACGAGACGACGGGCGTGCTGTTCGCCGGCGGAGTCGTCTTCTCCGACCGGACGCCGACGACTCCCCACGCCGACATCGGCCAATGGCTGGCGGCGCTGGATGCCCTGGACGCGCTGGAGGTGACGGTTCTGGTGCCGAACCACGGGGGCATCCGCTCCGACAAGGCCGCCATCGCCCAGACCCGCGACTGGCTGACGTGGCTCGACCGCACATTGCGCGAGCGGGCGGAGGCCGGGGCCGACATGGCCGAGCTGCTCGACGCGCCGATCCCCGAGCGCTTCGCCGGGATGGGCGTGCTGCGCGAGGAGTACCGGCGCTCCGTCTCCCACCTCTGGCCGCGTATCGAGACGGCCGTGTTGCCGCGGGTGAATTGAAGCCGTTCGTAATGAAACGGTCCGTGTCCTCCAGCAGAACGCTTCGCCCATTCTACTATTTGCCAATGGACCCCAATCGGGGCGCCGGTAGACTGCTTTATTGTCAGAAGGATAGGGGCTTCGCGATGCCGCGTCGTCCCTGCGTCGAACCCCTGATTGTTCCGAAAAGAAGCCGAGGCCGGGCGGACGAAGCAGACGGATTCCGCCAATTCGTCTGCACATGATCATTTGTCTACGCATGATCTCTGCCCGCGCCTCCGGCTGTCCATTCCCCTGGGAGGTATCCGCACCATGAAGCGTCTCTTCCGCACCTGCCTTCTTGCGAGCGCCATGGCCGCCGGCCTTGGCCTGAGCGGCCCCACTTTGGCCGCCGCACCGGTCGCTGGCGGGCCGAGCAACGACGACCTGCTGAACGACGCCAAATCGACGGGCGACGTCCTGACCTACGGCATGGGTCCTCAGGCGCAGCGCTTCAGCCCGCTCGACACGCTGAACCCGGACACCGTCAAGGGGCTGGTGCCGGTGTGGTCCTTCTCCTTCGGTGGCGAGAAGCAGCGCGGGCAGGAGTCGCAGCCGCTCATCCATGACGGCACGATCTACGTCACCGGCTCCTACTCGCGCCTCTACGCGGTGGACGTGAAGACCGGGCAGAAGAAGTGGCAGTACGACCACCGCCTGCCGGAAGGCATCATGCCCTGCTGCGACGTGGTGAACCGCGGCGCCGCGCTCTACAAGGACAAGATCTACTTCGCGACGCTGGACGCCCGTCTGGTCGCGCTGAACAAGGACACCGGCAAGGTCGTCTGGTCGAAGAAGATCGAGGACTACAAGGCCGGCTATTCGGCGACCGCCGCTCCGCTGATCGTCGACGGCAAGGTCATCACCGGCAATTCCGGCGGCGAGTTCGGCATCATCGGCATGGTCGAGGCGCGCGACGCCGAGACGGGCGAGCTGGTCTGGCAGCGTCCGACCATCGAGGGCAACATGGGCACCCTCAATGGCAAGGAATCGACCATGACCGGCGTGATGAACGCCAGCTGGACGGGCGATCTCTACAAGACCGGCGGCGGCGCCACCTGGCTGGGCGGCACCTACGATCCGGAAACCAAGACGCTGTTCTTCGGCACCGGCAACCCGGCGCCCTGGAACTCGCACCTGCGTCCGGGCGACAACCTCTACACCTCCTCGACCCTGGCCATCGACCCGGCCAACGGCGACATCAAGTGGCACTACCAGACCACGCCGCACGATGGCTGGGACTTCGACGGCGTGAACGAGCTGGTGTCCTTCGACCTGAAGAAGGACGGGCAGACCATCAAGGCCGGCGCCAAGGCCGACCGCAACGGCTTCTTCTACGTGCTGGACCGCACCAACGGGAAGCTGCTCAGCGCCTCGCCCTTCGTCACCAAGATCACCTGGGCCAAGGAGATTGACGTGAAGACCGGGCGGCCGGTCTACAACGACGACAACCGTCCGGGCACCCCGGTCGGTGCTGAAAAGGGCACGTCGGTCTTCTCCGCTCCGGCCTTCCTCGGCGCCAAGAACTGGATGCCCATGGCCTACAGCCCTGCGACGGAGCTGTTCTACGTCCCGGCCAACGAGTGGGGCATGGACATCTGGAACGAGCCGATCACCTACAAGAAGGGTGCCGCCTATCTGGGCGCCGGCTTCACCATCAAGCCGCTGTATGACGACTACATCGGCGCGCTGCGCGCCATCGACCCGAAGACCGGCAAGATCGTCTGGGAATACAAGAACCCGGCGCCGCTGTGGGGCGGCGTGCTGACCACCGGCGGCAACCTCGTCTTCACCGGCACGCCGGAAGGCTACCTGAAGGCCTTCGACGCGAAGTCCGGCAAGGAGGTCTGGAAGTTCAACACCGGCTCCGGCGTCGTCGGCTCCCCGGTCACCTGGGAACAGGACGGCGAGCAGTATGTGGCCGTGGTCTCCGGCTGGGGTGGCGCGGTGCCGCTGTGGGGCGGCGACGTTGCCAAGCTGGTCAAGGACATCAACCAGGGCGGTTCCCTCTGGGTCTTCAAGCTGCCGAAGGCCTGAGGGGGAAAGCCCGTGCCGTGACCGGACCAGGAAAGGGCGGCCCGAAAGCTTCGGGCCGTCTTTTCTTGCGAATCGCTTGCAAAGGGATTTGGAGCGGGATTTGAAACGGAATTGCCTACGATCGGCTGTTTTGGCGAATACCCGTTCCCGTCCTTGCGCATTCTTGAATGGTCCGGCATGATCGCACCCGGAAACGCCCCGAAACGATGAGCGTGGGAACCACGCCATGAGCCGAATTCTGATTGCGGACGATCATCCGCTGGTGCGCGACGCCCTGCGCAGCGCCGTCCTCTATTCCTGCCAGGCGCAGGAGATCCACGAGGCCGGTTGCCTGGACGAAACCATCTCCATCCTCGACTCCATGCACAGCGGCAAGGGGGAGCCGGACCTCGTCCTGCTCGACCTCAACATGCCGGGCATGAACGGGCTGACCGGGCTGATCGCCCTGCGCCGCCGCTTCCCGGCCATCCCCGTCGCCGTCGTCTCGGCGCACGAGGACCGCAAGGTGATGCTGGAGGCGGTGCGCTGCGGCGCCGCCGGCTTCATCCCCAAATCGACGCCGCGGGACGCCATCGCCGGCGCGTTGCGCCAGATCCTCGCCGGGGAGGTCTATCTGCCCGCCTCGGTCGAGGAGGGGGCTGCGGCGGAGGATGAGGAAACGGCGGAGATCGCCCGCCGCCTGTCCACCCTGACGGCGCAGCAGCTCCGCGTTCTGGAGATGCTGGGCACCGGCAAGCTCAATAAGGAAATCGCCTATGAGCTGAGCATCACGGAAACCACCGTGAAGGCCCATGTCTCGGCGATCCTGCAAAAGCTGAAGGTCTACAGCCGCACCCAGGCCGTGGTCTTCGCCAACCGGCTGCAACTGGAAAAGGCCCGCTTCGGCATTTGATCCGGGGCATCTGACCGGGCGGGCCTTTTCCGTTCAGCGGTTCCGCATCCGCCGCGCGTCCGCGGCGGCGCGCGCCGCCTCCTGTCCCGGATCGCCACGCCCGAAGCCGAGCGGCACCGGGCCGTCGAGCCAGCCGAAGCCGTCCAGGGCGTGGCCGTCGAACTCCGTCCAGTCCGACCAATCCTTGTCCTTGCTGCGCCGCTTCGCCTCCGCCTTGCGCACGGCGCGCCGGGCCTCCAGGCCGGGGTCGCGCCGCCCGAGTTGTTCGTCGCGCGTCGTCCGTTCGATGATGACGATGGAGGACCCGGTGACCGAATCGCCAATGATCGCCAGATCGCGCGACCGGTCGGCGTGGTTGGGGCCATGGGAGCCGGATTGCAAAATCACGATCTCCCCGGCGCGCGCCGCGCCGGACGGGAGCGCCAGGCCGGCGCCCAGCAGGAACAGGGGCAGGAACAGGGTGCGCATCGTCGTCTCCGCCGGTTTCGTCGCAGCGGGACAGACTGCGCCCGGCGGACGGCGGCGGGTGTGAGCCGCTTCACAGTTTCGACGAAAGAGTCAGGCGAGCAGTCGGAAGGCCGGGTCGGGTCGGGCCAATAGCTCCGCCCGCACGCGCTCGACCAGCGCGTCGTCGCGCAGCGCGCGCGGCGTGCCGAGCGGCACCTCCGCCGCCACCCGCGTCGGGCCGGGGGCCATCACCAGGATGCGGTCGGCCAGTTGGATCGCTTCGCGCAGATTGTGGGTGACGAACAGCACTGTGGCCGAGGACCGTTCCAGCATGGAGGCGAGGAGTCTGCGCATCCGCTGCGCTGTCGGTTCGTCCAGCGAGACGAAGGGCTCGTCCATCAGCAGCAGGCCCGGCTCCACCGCGAAGGCGCGGGCGAGCGCCACCCGCCGCGCCATACCGCCGGACAGACGGCCCGGATATTCGTCGGCCACCGCCTCCAGCCCCATGGCGGCCAGCCAGCGCTCCACCGTGCCGTCGCTCCGCCGCATCTTGGGCAGCACCAGCGCCACATTCTGGCGCACCGTGCGCCAGGGCAGCAGGCGGGGCGTCTGGAAGACGCAGCCAAGCACCGGCTCCGGCCCACCGAAGTCGAGCGTTCCGTCGAAGTCGCGGTCCAGCCCGGCGGCGATGGTCAGCGCGGTCGTCTTGCCGCAGCCGGACGGGCCGACCAGCGCCAGGAACTCCCCGGGCGCGGCCGTCAGCGACAGGCCGCGGATGACCTCCCGCCCGGCGAAGCGCTTGGAGCGGATCTCAAGCCTCAGCGCGCACCGGCCGCCAGCGGGTGAGCCGCTGCTCGACGGGTTGCAGGACGCAGAGTTCAAGGAGTTGGACGACGGCCACGAAGGCGACGGTGTACGCAAGAATGCCGGCCACATCGAACATCTGGAAAAAGAGGTGGATCTGGAATCCCACCCCGTCGCTGCGGCCCAGAAGCTCGACCACCAGCACGATCTTCCAGATCAGCGCAAGGCCGGACCGCGCCGCCGCGGCGAAGTAGGGGGTGAGTTGGGGCAGCAGCACATGGCGCAGCACGTCGGACCGCGCCATGCGGAAGGTCCGCGCCATCTCTACATACTGCTCGTCGATGGCGCGCGTCCCCTCGCGCAGGACGACCACGACGTTGGGGATCTTGTTGACGGCGACCGCGCCGATGGCCGCCGCCTCGGTCAGGCCGAACCAGACATAGGCGAGCACGATCACGACCAGCGCCGGGATGTTCAGGAACACGGTCAGCCACAGCCCGAACAGCCGGTCCGCCGTGGCCGAGCGGCCGAGCAGGATGCCCAGCGCCGAGCCGATGGACATGGCGATGGCGAAGGCCGCGGCCATGCGCGCCAGCGTGATCCCCAGGTGATGGAACAGCGCGCCGTCCGCCGCCTCGCGGACCAGCACGGAGAGCACGGCGGCGGGGCCGGGCAGGCTACGGCTGGCCGCCAGTTCCGCGGCGGCGGCCCACAGCCCGACCAGCAGAGCCAGCGACAGGACCGGGGCCAGCCGCCGCCACCGCATCAGAAGCGGACCTCCGGCCAGAAGGTGCCGTCCGGCAGGGCCATGGCGTTACCGACCAGCTCCCGTCCGCCGAGCTTGGCCATCAGCCCGTAGAGCCTGGCCGCGGCCTCCCGCTCCTCCTCCGTCCAGCGCTGCGGGATGCCGGCGCGGAATTGGTCGCGCAACGCTGCCCAGGTGGCCTCGTCCTCCGCCTTCATCAACGGGCGCAGCCGGTCCCACTCCGCGTCGGATCGCGCCATGATCGCCTTGGCCTTGCGCGAGGCGGCGACGAAGGCGTCGAGCGCCGCCGGGTTGGCCCTGGCCCAGCCCTCGTGGAAGACGAAGCCGACCGCCGGCACCTGGGCCGACAGGCCGAGGTCCCGCATCATTCCGTCCACCCCGATGACCGTCCGCATCCCCGCCGCCTGGAGGCGGGCGGCGTAGGGCCAGAAATTCAGCACCGCGTCCAGCTCCCCCGTCGTGGCCTTTTGGTTCAGCAGGGGCGGGGCGGCGAAGACCGGTGTCGCCGCGGCGTCGAGGTCGAGCGCGTAGCGGTCGCGGGCCAGCGCCTTCAGCAGCAGCCAGCTCTTGTCGATGGGCGTTCCGGCGACGCCGATGCGCTTGCCCTTCAGGTCGGCGACGGAGGCGATGGGGGAGGCCGCCGGCACCATCAGCGCGCCGACCGCCGCGGAATGCGGGATGAAGGTCAGGTCGGCCCCCGCCGCGCGCTGGCGGGCCACCCACAGCCAGTCGCTGGCGATCATGTCCACCGCGCCACCCTGAAGGGCGATCTGCGCCGCCTGACCGCTCGCCAGTTCCATCAGCTTCAGTTCGAAACCGGCGGCCTCGTCCAGCCGGTGGTGGCGGATGACGTCCAGCTCCCAGCTGACCGTGCCGAATTTCAGCACCCCGATGGTCACCGCGGGCCGGTCCGCCGCACGGGCCACGGAGGCGACGCAGACCAGCGCCAGGAGCAGGCACAGCCGGGCGAGGGACATCAGGCGCATGGCACCGCCCCTGCGTCAAAAATTGCATTTGTGTGGAAGGTGGGCCGCGTCATGGTTGCGCGGTGGACCGGGCGGCGGATTGGCCACCGCCCGTGTCCCATCACAAGGAGGCGTCGAGGATGGAGAAAATCCTCACTCTCCTGATCCTGCTGCTTCGGGTGATCAGGGACATCCTTGATCTCCTGAACCGCTAAGGATCGGGCTGGGAGGCAAGGGTCTAGCCACCCTTGTCTCCCTAGCCTGATGATGATGCGTCCTGCGGTCGTTTGCAAGGCAGGCCTCTGCGGTGCGGTGGCGCAGCGGAACGCGGGAATCCCACGACGGCGAACGCTGAGCTTAGGCCCCGCCCGCCGGTCCCCGGTATTCGACTATCGGGCAACTTGACCCTGTCGGGCACGGGGGGATTTCGTGGGTGCCGCAGAACAATGGGGGAGGGAACGTGGTGCGCGCAGGATGGCTGGGCGCCGCCGGGTTGGCGCTGTTGCTGGCCGGGCCGGCGGAAGACGCCGCGGCGGATGTTGTCCCGGTGCCGGACGGCTACCGGATGACCGAATACCGGTCGCCGACTCCGGCCTCGCTGCCCGGGGCCGACACGGTGGACACGGCGCAGGCCCGCGCGCTGGTGGAGTCGGGTGCCGCTCTTCCCATCAACGTGATGAAGCTGGACCGCAGCACGCTGCCCGGCGGCCCCTGGCTGGTGCCGAAGCCCTTTCCGCAGATCCCCGGCAGCGTCTGGCTTCCCAACGTCGGGCTTGGGGCGCTGACGCCGGAGCTGGAGGGCTATTTCCGGGCCAACCTGGAGCGGCTGACCGGCGGCGACCGCGGGCGCGGCCTGCTGTTCTACTGTCTGGCGGATTGCTGGATGTCGTGGAACGCGGGCAAGCGCGCCCTGGAGATGGGCTACCGCCGCGTCCTCTGGTACCGCGACGGGGCGGACGGCTGGGCCGAGGCGGGCCTGCCGACCGAGGACGGGAAGCCGGTTGCGGTCGCCGCACCGTAACCGGCTAGCCGATGCTTACTGCTTCAGCGACTTCAGGAAGGCGATCAGATAGTCCTGTTCCGCCGGATCGGTGATGGCGACGTGCCGCATGCGGGTGCCGGGCACGAAGCTGTCGTTGCCGGCGATCCAATGGCGCAGGTTGTCCTCGGTCCAGGTGATGTTGGACGCCTTCAGCGCGTTGGAATAGTCGAAGCGCGGGATCGAGCCGGCCTTGCGCCCGACGACGTTGTACAGGCTCGGGCCGAAGGCGTTCTTGCTGGAATCCAGCGAATGGCAGGCCGCGCACTGGTGGAAGATCTGCTTGCCGGCGGCCTCTTCCGCCGTCTTGGGCTGCGGCCCGCTTTCGGCGTTGGCCGTGCCGGCAGCAAGCAGAAGGGCGGCGGCGATGACGAATTTGGAAACGGTCATGTGAGATGGCTCCCCAGCCAAAACTCCGCGGCGCCGGTCGCGGCGGCGGTCGATGCCGCGCATTTTAAGGGGCTGGGTCGGGCCGCCGAATTGGACTTTGGAACAAGCCCGCATACGCAATGAGGTTTTGGGGCCGGTCCTGTTGCCTCACGCCCCGTACAGTTCGTCCGTGACCTTTTCCATCCAGTCGACGGCCTTGCCGTCCAGCTGCTCCTGGATGGCGATGTGGGTCATGAACATGGTCGGCGACGCGCCGTGCCAGTGCTTCTCGCCGGGCGGGAACCAGACGACGTCGCCGGGTCGGATCTCCTCGATGGGGCCGCCCTCGCGCTGGACCCGGCCGAAGCCGGCGGTGACGATCAGGGTCTGCCCAAGGGGATGGGTGTGCCACGCCGTGCGGGCGCCGGGTTCGAAGGTGACGCTGGCCGCCGCGGTGCGGGCCGGGGCTTCGGTCTGCACGATGGGGTCGATGCGGACCGTGCCGGTGAACCAGTCGGCCGGTCCGGTGACGGATGGCTGCGCGCCAACCCGAATGATCTCCATGGTCGAATCCTCCGCTGTGGTCCCCAGCCGGGGCTGCGTGACGGAAACAAGCGGGGAGGGCGGATGTGGCCTTGCGGCGGTCCGTGGAACAGGCACAGAAGGGGAGGTGGTGCGGGCGGTCGGACTCGAACCGACATATCCGTGAGGACGGCGGATTTTGAGTCCGCTGCGTCTACCAATTCCGCCACGCCCGCACGGTGCCTGCCGGACCCGGCGCTCGCGGCGACCGGTGCCCGCTATATAGAGGGGAAATCGCCCTGGGACAAAGTGTTTTGTGCGGACGCGTCGGCGTGTCTGGCCTAAGCCTGTGGGGCGCGCTAATCTCACCCGCATGACGAACCGCCTCCCCATCGACGATCCGCGCTACACCGCCGGGCTTCTGGCCATCGCCAGCGCCGGCGTGCTGGCCGCCGCGCTGTTTTTCCAGTTCGTGCTGGGCTACCAGCCCTGCGTCCTGTGCCTGTGGCAGCGCGTGCCCTACGGCGCGGTGATGGCCTTCGGCATCGTCACCCTGCTGTTCCGCCAGTGGCGCGGGCTGGGCGACGCGTTGCTGGTGGCGAGCGGGCTGGCCCTTCTGGCCGGCGCCGGGATCGCCGCCTACCATGTGGGGGTGGAGCAGCATTGGTGGGCCGGCACCTCGGCCTGCGGCGCCAGCGGACGCGCGCCCCAGACGCTGGAGGAACTGCGCGCCCAGGTGCTCGCCGCCCCGGTCACCCGCTGCGACGAAGTGGCGTGGTCGCTGTTCGGGATTTCGATGGCGGGCTACAACGTCGTGATTTCGCTGGCATTGTCCGCCTTCGCCTTCGCGGCGGCCCGCGCCGCCTACATCCGGACCTCGGTTTCCAGGACCTTCGCATGACCCCGCTCGACAACACCGCCGCTACCCCCGCTTCCGCTCCGTCCACCGGCGAGTCGTCGGCCCCCCGGCCCCGCCCGCGCGGGCGCCTGCCCGGCGACCCGACCCCGGAACAGCGGCTGGCGCGGATCGTGCGCGTGGACCATGCCGGGGAATATGGCGCCAAGCGCATCTACGAAGGCCAGCTTTCGGTCATGGGCCGGGGCCGGCACGCCAAGACCCTGCGCCACATGGCCGACCAGGAGCTGGAGCATCTCCAGTATTTCGAGAAGCAACTCGTCGCCCGTCAGGTGCGGCCGACCGTGCTGCAGCCGCTGTGGCACGTCGCCGGCTTCCTGCTGGGCGCCGGGACGGCGGTGATGGGCGAGCGGGCGGCCATGGCCTGCACCGTCGCCGTCGAGCAGGTCATCGACGGCCATTACGAGGCGCAGTTGAAGCACCTCGGCCCGGAAGAGGAGGAGCTGAAGACCTCCATCCTCAAATTCCAGGCGGAGGAGGTGGAGCATCGCGACATCGGTCTGCTCAACGGTGCGGAGCAGGCCCCGGCCTATCCGGTGCTGTCCGCCGCCATCAAGGCCGGCACCAAGGCGGTCATCTGGGTGGCCGAGCGGGTGTGACCGGCGCCCACTCCGGCGGAAACCGGAGCGGACTCAGGCGGCCTTGCCGTCCGCCCCAGTCTGCGCCGGAGGAGGGGCCGGGATGGGCACTGGGGCGGGCGGCGTGCCGTAAATCTCGTCCTCGCTCCGCCCGCAGCCTTCGCAATAGCCGTCCTCGCCGATGATGCAGATGCCCACGCAGGGATTCTCGTCGTCCATACCCAAATCTTCCCCGGTCCATTCTTCCCGATCGCGGCGTTTCTACATCGGATCGAGTTCGGTGTCCCAATAAAGAAAATCCCGCCAACTTTCGTGAAGGAAGTTTGGCGGGAATGCACGTCCGTTCTCTTGAAGCTGGTAGGCACTCGGCTGGAACGGGGGACTGAGGGGGATCATGCCGCAACTGTGCGGCAGCCAGTTTCCCTTTGCCAGATTGCAGGCCGAGCAGGAGGTGACGACGTTGTCCCAGGTGGTGCGCCCGCCGCGCGACCGTGGGATGACGTGGTCGAAGGTCAGTTCCTGCGTGGGAAAGTGGTGGCCGCAATACTGGCAGGTGAAGCGGTCGCGCAGGAAGACGTTGAAACGGGTGAAGGCCGGCCGCCGCGTCGCCGGGATGAACTCCTTCAACGAAATGACGCTCGGCAGTTTGATCTCGAACGTGGGGGATCGGACGACGCGGTCATATTCGGAGATGATGTTCACCCGGTCCAGAAAGACGGCCTTGACCGCCTCCTGCCAGGACCAGAGCGACAGGGGGAAGTAGCTGAGCGGCCGGAAGTCGGCGTTCAGCACCAGGGCCGGACAGTGATCGGGTGGTGGAGCCAATGGCCACTCCCTTATCTGAGGCGTGTCTGGAACCTTGTCTGGTGTTCCGCTCCCCCATGCGGGATGACACGCCGCCGGGTGACCGGAACACCAGATACATAGTTGATTTGTGGTTCGAACTCAATATGTCGCGCCGCACTGCGTCATTTCTTCACGATCCTGTAACCCTTTCGATAGGCAGGGCTCCGACGTTTCCGGGCGACCGGCAGGATGCCTGTGACATTTGGTTGTGAAGCCTTGATCGTGCATTTTCCGACATCGTGGTTACTGAGCGTTAACCATGCTCTGAGATGGTGGCAGCGCCCTAGGGGGACGCTTTCAAAGGGAACATCCATGAGCGCCACGATCATCGACCTTGCCGAGAAACGCGCCGAGCGCGAGGAGCGCGACCGCCAGCGCCGCATCGACGCCTTCGACCGCGAACTGCGCCGCCGCCTCGCCATGTATCTGGAGGGCGAGGACATCCCGGTCGAGCCGATCAAGGACAATCCCTACATCTGACTGCCCCTACATCTGACCGCCCTTTGCACCCCCACCCGTTGCGCCCGTAGTCCTGCATGCAGGCCGGGCGCGGTTGGGGTATAAGGCGGGGATGACCGACGTCGTCACCCGCTTCGCGCCGAGCCCGACCGGCCATCTCCACCTCGGGCATGCCCATTCCGCTCTGTTCGGCTGGACCGCCGCCCGCAAGGCCGGAGGGCGCTTCCTTCTGCGCATCGAGGACATCGACCCGCAGCGCTGCCGTCCCGAGTTCGACCGCGACCTGCGCGAGGATCTGGCCTGGCTGGGCCTGACCTGGGAAGAACCGGTGCGCCGCCAGTCGGAGCATCTGGACGATTACCGCGCCGCGCTGGCGCGGCTCGCCGATCTGGGCGCCGTCTATCCCTGCTTCTGCACCCGCAAGGACATCGCCGCCGAGATCGCCCGCGCCGGCCACGCGCCGCACGGGCCGGACGGTCCGCTCTATCCCGGCACCTGCCGCGGCCTGTCGGACCTGGAACGGCAGGACCGCATCGCCGCGGGCGCGGCCTATGCCCTGCGGCTGGATGTGGAAAAGGCCATGGCCATGACCGGGCCGCTGCGCTGGCACGACCGGCGGCGCGGCTGGCAGGACGCCACGCCGGGCATCCTGGGCGACGTCGTCCTGGCCCGCAAGGACGCCCCGACGAGCTATCATCTGGCGGTCACCGTGGACGACCATCTTCAGGGTGTGACCCTGGTGACCCGTGGCGACGACCTGTTTTTCGCGACGCACGTGCATCGCCTGCTTCAGGGGCTCCTTCGAGTCGGCGCTCCTGATTATCATCATCACTCTTTGATGGTGAATGAACGGGGTGAGCGCCTTGCCAAGCGCGACAACGCCAAGACCTTGCGATCTCTTCGGGAAACGGGGCGAACGGCGGCGGCGGTGCGCGCCCTGTCCGGCTTTCCGGAAGAGTTATGATCTACCACCAAATGTGTATTACAATGATCGGAACACTATCCGTTTGAGGCGGCTCTCCTGGAATCTCCTTCCTCTTGCACGTATCTTTTGAATCTCGACCGATTGTTTGCCCTGCCCAACGGATGGCGCCAAACGGTTGGCCGGCTTGCAATCCGAAGGGGGCAAGCGATGCGAGAGGAGGATGTGGCGGGGGGCGACCGTCGTCCCGCCGACCCCGCCGAACTGCGGCGGGTCTTCGACACGATCGGCGTGGCGATTGCCCTGCTCGATCGGCAAGGACGCATTGTCGATCTCAACGCGGCGATGCAGCGCGCCATCGGATGCCCGCAAGATCTGCTGATCGGGCAAGCCATGGCCGGCGCGTTCGTCTGGGGCGGCCGGGAGGACGCGGCGGAGCGCTTCGCTCAGGCGATGGCCGCCGCGGGCCGCGGGCTGGTCCAGGAACTGGCCCTGACGGGTGACGGAAACTGGCTCGACATCGTGCTGACGCCGCTGCCTGCGGAGTCCGGCGGAGAGGCCGGGGGCATCGTCATGACCGCGACGGACGCCAGCCGCCGCATGGCCGTGGAGGCACGGCTGCGCGGACAGGGCGAGTCTCTGCGCGCCGCGCGGGACGAGGTGAAGCGCGCCGGCCAAGCCAAGGTGCGCTTCCTGGCCGCCGCCAGCCACGACCTGCGCCAGCCCGCCCAGTCGCTGACCCTGTTCGGCGCGGTCCTGGCGGAACGGCTGTCCGATCATCCGCAATTGCCGCTGGTCCAGACGATGAACCGGGCGGTCGAGGCGATGCGCGGCCTGCTCGATGCGTTGCTGGACGTGGCTCGGCTCGACTCCGGGATCGTCTCGCCCGACGTGGCCCCTTTCGCGCTGGCCGAAATGATGGAGCGGTTGAAGACCGACTACGGCCCGCGCGCGGCCGCCAAGGGGCTGAAGCTGCGGGTGCGCCCGCTGAAGGCGCAGGTCCGCAGCGACGCCGCCCTGCTGGAACGGCTGTTGCGCCACCTGCTCGACAACGCGGTGCGCTACACGGCGTCGGGTGGCGTCCTCCTGGGGTGCCGGCGGCGGGGCATGATGCTGTGCATCGAGGTGGCGGACACGGGCGTCGGCATCCCCACCGACAAGCTCGACGAGATTTTCGAGGAGTTCGTTCAGCTCGGCAACGTGGAACGCGACCGCAGCCGCGGCCTCGGCCTCGGGCTGGCGGTGGTGAAGAGGCTGTCGCATCTGCTCGGCCTGCCCGTCCGCGTGCGGTCGCGTCCGGGGCGGGGCACTTGCTTTACGGTGGAGGTTCCCTTGCACGCTTCCTGGAATCCCAACGCGACGGAACGCGCCATGCCGTCCTTGGACCGATCCGGTGCGCTGGCGCTGATCATCGACGACGAGGAGTTGATCCTGCAAAGCCTGCGGCTGGTGCTGGAGCAATGGGGGTGGGATGTGCTGGCCGCCGCATCGGGAGAGGAGGCTCTGCGCCAACTCGACGGGGCGGAGCGGCTTCCCGACGTCATCATCGCCGACTACCGCCTGCGCTACGGTCGGACGGGGGTGGACGCCATCCGCGACATCCACGCCTTCGCCGGTGACCTCATCCCGGCGATCCTGCTGACCGGCGACACCAGCCCCGACCGCATCCGCGAGGCGCGGCGCAGCGGCTTCACCGTCCTGCACAAGCCGGTCACCCTGTCGGAGCTGTCGTCCCACCTGGAGGAGGCGCGGGCGCGCCGCGGCGGAGTGACCGTGGCCGCGTCCGTCGAGGTGGCGGCGTCTACCGCCGCAGGCCCGTCACGATCGCCAGATAGTCGGGCTCCTCCGGCGTCAGCCAGCCGTGACGGACGAGGAAGTCGATGACGACGAGGGGCACGTTGAATTTCCAGTCCTTCGTCGTGCGCACCGACTCCGCGACGCGGTCCAGCGGCCACAGCTCGAAGCGCTCGACCTCGCCGTCGGTGTTCCGCGGGACGAAATCCGCGTCGAGTTCCAGGTCGTAGAGGAACAGCGTGTCCTGCTTCAGCCCGGCCTCCGTCTCCATGCGGTAGGTGACGGCCCCGACGGGTACGGCGCGGGACGCCAGGGCGGCGTCCACCCCCGCCTCCTCCTGCGCTTCCTTGACGAGGTTCTCCGCCAGCGTCAGGCCGATGGGCTGGCCGCCGGCGATCAGGTTGTCCAGTTTGCCCGGCGCCACCTCGCGGTCTCTGGCGCGCCGTCCGATCCACAGCGACAGGCCGCCGTCCGGCTGGCGGACGAAGCCGTTGACGTGCAGCCCGTAGGCCGGGGTGCCGAACTGCGCCACAACCGCGCGGTCGATGCGCATCAGCGGCTCCGCCCCCCAGGCCGGCATGACCGGGTAGAACTCGCCGCGCAGGGCGGAGACCGCCCCCATCTCGACGAGGAACTGGGCGGCGTGCGCCAGCACCGAGGACCGCGCCTCGAAATCGCGGACCTCCGGGGCCAGCGTCACCCGGTCGGCGGTGACGACGAAGCCCGGATCGACGCCGGGAAGCTGCTCGGCCAGCGCGTGGCGGACCCAGCCGAGGCGATGCCCTTCCAGCTCGAACGGACGGAAGCCGGAGAGGTCGTGCGCGTTGCACGCGCGGATGTGGTCGAGGAAGCTCATGCGACTCCGTGTAGCCGCAGCGCCCCCCGCCGTGCAACCGTTCTTCCGTGAGCCGTTCCCGGTCAGCCGGCCAGCCGGTTGCAAAGGGCGTGCATGCGGCGTACACACACGGCCTATCGGACTCGGGGGAACAGGGCGATGCCGGCGGCGTTCGGGGATTTTTCGGTTCTTGTGATCGAAGACGAGAGCTTCACCCGCATGGTGCTGGCGAAGATGCTGGCCACGCTGGGTTTCCGCACCGTTCATCAGGCCGCCGACGGCGAGGCCGGTTTGGCAGCCGTACAGACGCACGCGCCCGATCTGGTCGTCTGCGACGTGGAGATGCAGCCGATGGACGGGCTGGGGTTCCTGAAGGCCCTGCGGGCCAGCCCCGACGCCCGTCACCGCGCGCTGCCGGTGGTCTTCATGACGAACCGTGCCGATCAGAGCCGCATGGACGAAGCCGCGGCCTTCGGCGCCGACACCTTCATCGTCAAGCCGGCCACGCCGGAGTCGCTGAAGGGCACGCTGGGCGCCAAGCTCGGCTGAGGACGCGGGACGGCCAAGGACGGACCCGCAGGTCACACTTTTTCCCCAACCTGTGGCAGGACTGCAAGAACGCGGCCAAGTGCTTGATTCCAGCCGGCTTCCGGATCCCCTGCCGATTGTGCGCCGCAATGGCAAAGGCGGCTCATCCAAATTCTGCCTTGTTGATCTGCTGTGATGAGGCTCACCATCCTTCTTTGGAAGGTGTGGACCATGCCCGTCGCCCATGCGTTAATATCGTGAGGCAAGGCGGCGGCGATGGACGCGGAAGCGGGTTGTTAAGGAATATCCGTCACGCTCGTTGTTAACCGTAGCGCCTTAGTTGGTTAAGGCGCATGGATGCACTGGAGGTCGATGGGTGATCGGCAAGGTCCAGCGAGTCCCCGACGAACGGCATCCGGGCCGCGCTCCGGAAGCCGGTTGCAAGTCTCAGCCCTGTCGACCTTCGTTCTTCTTGCCATCCGTCCCGCCGGTGCTTGCACCCCGGCCTTTTCGGACAACCCGGCCGCGTGGTCTATTACTGATGACCGGGGTGTCCGGCCGCCTCTCTTTTCAGACTATCAAGGCTTTCCTCCTGGAAAGCTCTAGGTCGAGCATTACATTCAGTTTTGAAGCATTCGAGTTTAGCACTCCGAAGGGGGCGCTTCATTTGAACCGCAACTGGATAAAAGGTCTGGCTTTCGACGGTGAGCGGGGGTGCCGCGGGACCGTTGTGTCCGTGACGCCCCAGAGTTCGCACCTGCGGCAGGTGCCGCCCCCGCCGCCCGGGTCCCCCGGCGGCAGCCCCGACGCATCGGACTAAGAGACACGGAGAGCGGAATGTTCCCGGCCGACGAACTGTTCACGCGCTACACACAGTCCTACGAGGGGCGCCGTGAGGTTGAGATGAGCCTCACGGAATACCTCCAGGAATGCCGCGACGACCCGATGATGTATGCCTCCGCACCGGAGCGCATCCTCGCCGCCATCGGCGAACCGGAAGTCGTCGACACCGCCAGGGACCCACGCCTTGGCCGAATCTTCATGAACCGGACGATCAAGATCTATCCGGCCTTCGCCGACTTCTACGGCATGGAGGAGACGATCGAGCGGATCGTCGGCTTCTTCCGCCACGCCGCGCAAGGGTTGGAGGAGCGCAAGCAGATCCTCTATCTGCTGGGTCCGGTGGGCGGCGGCAAGTCGTCGCTGGCGGAGCGGCTGAAGTCGCTGATGGAGAAATGCCCGGTCTACGTCCTGAAGGCCGGCAAGGAGATCAGCCCGGTCTTCGAGAGCCCGCTCGGCCTCTTCAACCCGGACGAGATGGGCGACCTGCTGGAGGACCGCTACGGCATCCCGCGCCGCCGCCTGACCGGCCTGATGAGCCCCTGGGCGGTGAAGCGGCTGGACGAGTTCGGCGGTGACATCTCCCGCTTCCGCGTCGTCAAGCTGCATCCCAGCAAGCTGCGCCAGATCTGCGTCACCAAGACGGAGCCGGGCGACGAGAACAACCAGGACATCTCCTCGCTGGTCGGCAAGGTCGACATCCGCAAGCTGGAGGTCTACAGCCAGAACGATCCCGACGCCTACAGCTTCTCCGGCGGCTTGAACCGGGCCAGCCAGGGCCTGCTGGAATTCGTCGAGATGTTCAAGGCCCCGATCAAGATGCTCCACCCGCTGCTGACGGCGACCCAGGAGGGCAACTACGTCGGTTCGGAGAACATCGGTGCCATCCCGTTCCAGGGCATCATCCTCGCCCACTCGAACGAGGCGGAATGGCAGTCCTTCAAGAACAACAAGAACAACGAAGCCTTCATCGACCGCATCTGCGTCATCAAGGTTCCCTACTGCCTGCGGGTGCAGGAGGAACAGCGCATTTACGACAAGCTGGTCAAGAGTTCCGACCTCGCGACCGCGCCCTGCGCCCCGTCGACGTTGGAGATGCTGGCGAAGTTCTCGGTGCTGTCGCGCATGCGCGACCATCCGAACTCCAGCCTCTACTCCAAGATGCGCGTCTATGACGGCGAGAGCATGAAGGAGACCGACCCCAAGGCCAAGTCCATGCAGGAATACCGCGACCAGGCGGGCGTGGACGAGGGCATGGACGGCATCTCCACCCGCTTCGCCTTCAAGGTCCTGGCCGCGACCTTCAACTACGACTCCAACGAGATCTCGGCCGATCCCGTCCACCTGATGTACATCCTGGAGCAATCGATCAAGCGGGAGCAGTTCCCCGACGACACCGAGAAGAAGTACATCGAGTTCATCAAGGCCGAGATGGCGCCGCGCTACGCGGAGTTCATCGGGAACGAGATCCAGAAGGCCTATCTGGAATCCTACAGCGACTACGGGCAGAACCTGTTCGACCGCTATGTGGATTACGCCGACGCGTGGATCGAGGACCAGGACTTCAAGGACCCGGACACCGGCCAACTGATGAACCGCGAGCTTCTGAACCAGGAGCTGACCAAGATCGAGAAGCCCGCCGGGATCGCCAACCCGAAGGATTTCCGCAACGAGGTCGTCAAGTTCGCGCTGCGCGCGCGGGCGGCGAACGCCGGGCGCAACCCCTCCTGGACGTCCTACGAGAAAATCCGTGAGGTGATCGAGAAACGCATGTTCTCCCAGGTGGAGGATCTGCTTCCGGTCATCAGCTTCGGGTCCAAGAAGGACGGCGAGACCGAGAAGAAGCACAACGAGTTCGTGTCGCGCATGATGTCGCGCGGCTACACCGAGCGGCAGGTCCGTCGGTTGGTCGAGTGGTACATGCGTGTGAAGCAGGCCGGCTGACGGCCCGCTTCGCCACACGAGCGTGAACGGGTAGGAGGGGCTCCCCCTTGATGAACATCATCGACCGTCGCCTGAATCCGCAAGGCAAGAGCCTGGCCAACCGCCAGCGTTTCCTGCGCCGTGCCAAGGAGCAGGTGGTGAAGGCGGTGCGGGATGCCTCCGGCAAACGCGGCATCCAGGACATCGAAAACGGCGAGAAGGTGACCATCTCGACCGGCGGCGTGCGGGAGCCCTCCTTCCACCGCTCCGGCGCCGGCGGCGTGCGCGACTACGTCGTGCCGGGCAACAAGGAGTATGTGGAGGGAGACACCATCGCGCGGCCGGAGGGCGGTGGCGGTCGCGGCGGCAACGAAGGCAGTCCGGACGGGGAGGGCGACGACGATTTCCGCTTCGTCCTGTCCCGCGAGGAGTTCCTGGACATCTTCCTGGAGGACCTGGAACTTCCCGACCTCGTCAAACAGAAGGTCAAGCAGACGGAATCCCATTCGCTGACGCGGGCGGGCTATTCGGTGACCGGATCTCCGGCCAACCTGAACCTCGTCCGCACCATGCGGAACAGCCTCAGCCGGCGCATCGCGCTGAAGCGGCCCAAGCCGGCGGAGATGCTGGAACTGGAGGCGCTCCTGCGCGAGGCGGAGGACCGCGGCGACGATCCCGAGAAACTGCGGGAGATGCGCGACCAGTTGGAGCGGCATTATCTCCGCTCCAAGCGCATCCCCTTCATCGACCCGATCGACGTCCGCTACAACCGGTTCGAGACGGTGCCGAAGCCCATCGCGCAGGCGGTCATGTTCTGCCTGATGGACGTCTCCGGCTCGATGACCGAGCACATGAAGGACCTCGCCAAGCGCTTCTTCATGCTGCTGTTCCTGTTCCTGAAGCGGCGCTACCGCTCGGTGGACATCGTCTTCATCCGCCACACCCACGAGGCCAAGGAGGTGGACGAGGACACGTTCTTCTACTCCACCGAGACCGGCGGCACCGTGGTCTCCACGGCGCTGGAGGAGATGCAGCGCATCGTCAAGGAGCGCTATCCGGAGAACGAGTGGAACATCTACGCCGCCCAGGCGTCGGACGGCGACAACATGTCGTCGGACAACGCGCGGTCGGCGGGTCTGCTGCGGGACGGCATCCTGCCGCTGTGCCAGTACTTCGCCTACATCGAGGTGGCGGCGGAGCACAACATGGGCCTGTCGGCGCTGGGCCGCGAGACGGAGTTGTGGCGGACCTACAAGACGGTCCAGGGGCCGGACCTGCCGATCGCCATGCGCCGCGTCCGCTCCCGCCGGGAGATCTTCCCGGTCTTCCGCGACCTGTTCGCCCGGGAGAAGGCGGGGGCGTAGACGTCCTTGCTCCCTCCCCTGCGAAGCGGGGGAGGGTCAGGGAGGGGGCAATGCCCGCCACCGCGAGGCCGCACCAAGAATCGGGGCCAACACCCCATAGAGTTTTGAGAGGATGCGAGGCATGACCGCTGTGATCGACAAGCCCGACAGCCTGCTCTACGACGGGGCGGACTGGGATTACGACCAGATCAAGCGCGTCTACGACGCCATCGAGGACATCGCCCTGAAGGACATGGGCCTCAACGTCTATCCCAATCAGATCGAGGTCATCACCGCCGAGCAGATGCTCGACGCCTATTCGTCCATCGGCATGCCGCTGATGTACAAGCATTGGTCCTTCGGCAAGCATTTCGCCCGCGACGAGATGCTCTACCGCAAGGGCTATCGCGGCCTCGCCTATGAGATCGTCATCAATTCCAGCCCCTGCATCAGCTACATCATGGAAGAGAACACCATGACGATGCAGACGCTGGTGATCGCCCACGCCGCCTTCGGCCACAACCACTTCTTCAAGAACAACCAGCTTTTCCAGCAGTGGACGGACGCCGAGGGCATCCTCGACTATCTGGAATTCGCCAAGTCCTACATCGCCCAATGCGAGGACCGCTACGGCCACCACGCGGTGGAGCGGGTGCTCGACGCCGCCCACGCGCTGATGAACCAGGGCGTGCACAAGTATCCGAAGAAGCGCAGCCTCGACCTCCGGCTGGAGCAGAAGCGCGAGCGGGAGCGGCAGGAGTACCAGGAGCAGACCTTCAACGACCTGTGGCGCACCGTGCCGAAGGCCGCCGTCGGCGGCAACCGCCCGTCCAAGTCGGTGTCGGAGCGCAAGAAGCTGCTTGGCCTGCCGGAAGAGAACCTGCTGTACTTCCTGGAGAAGAAGGCGCCGCGGCTGGAGCATTGGCAGCGCGAGATCCTCCGCATCGTCCGCCACATGGCCCAGTATTTTTACCCGCAAAAGCAGACCAAGCTGATGAACGAGGGGTGTGCGACCTACACCCACTACACCATCCTGAACGAGATGCACCGGCGGGGGATGATCAGCGAAGGCGCGATGCTGGAATTCCTGCATTCGCACACCTCGGTGGTGTTCCAGCCGGAGTTCGACGACCAGCGCTTCTCGGGCATCAACCCCTACGCGCTGGGCTTCGCGATGATGCAGGACATCCAGCGCATCGCCGAGACTCCGACCGACGAGGACCGCTACTGGTTCCCCGACCTCGCCGGGCGGGGCGACGGCATGGGCGCGCTGCGCGACGCCTGGGCCAACTTCCGCGACGAGAGCTTCGTGCTCCAGTATCTCAGCCCGCATCTGATGCGGAAGTTCAAGATGTTCAGCGTGCGCGACGACGCGGAAGACCCCTATCTGCTGGTCGAGAACATCCACAACGAGCGCGGCTACCGCGGCATCCGCAAGCTGCTGGCGCGGCAGTACGATCTCGGCTTCCTGGAGCCGGACATCCAGATCGTCGACGTCGATCTGGCCGGCGACCGCAAGCTGATCCTGCACCACCGCGTGACCAACGGCGTGCTGCTGGACGAAAGCGACGCCAAGGCCGTGCTGCGCCACATCGCCAACCTGTGGGGCTACGAGGTCCAGCTCGTCGAGGTGTCGGCCCTGTCCGACGCCATCCTGAAGGAGCATGCCGTCACCGCGCCCAGCGGCATCGGCGGGTGATTGGGGGCGGGGTGGGGCCGCGTGTTTGCCCCCACCCCAACCCTCCCCCGCTGGGCGGGGGAGGGAGATGATTGCGAGGCGGCGGCAGTCCCCTCCCCTGCGTTAGCGGGGGAGGGTTAGGGTGGGGGCGATGCTTCCGGGTCCAGCGTGTACAGCTCCTGCGGGCGGCCCACCCCGCGCAGCAGGTAGCGCCCGACCGAGATCAGCCGCTGCCGGCATTCCGGAGCGGATTCGGTGAAGGCGGACGACAGCAGGATGTCCTGGTCGAGCGACCGGCACATGGCGGCGATGCGGCTGGCCTCGTTCACCGCGGGGCCGACCACGGTGAAGTCCAGCCGATCCACCCCGCCGATGTTGCCGTAGAACACCTTTCCCTGGTGCAGCCCGAGATAGAAGCGCGTCACCGGCAGCCCGGCGGCGGAGCGGCGGCTGTTCAGTTCCTTGCAGCGCTCCCGGGCCTCCTCCGCGGCGTCGAGGGCGGCGCGGCAGGCATCCTCGGCGCTGGAGCGGTCGAAGACGGCCAGGATGCCGTCGCCCATGAATTTCAGCACCTGCCCGTGGTGCCGGTGGATGGCTGTCACCACCAGCTCCGCATAGTCGTTCAGCAGCGGCAGGATGGTTTCCGGGGCCGCGGTGTCGGTGATGCGGGTGAAGCCCTGGAGGTCGCTGAACCACAGCACGGCGTCCAGCTCCTCCGCCACGCCGCGGCGGATGTGGCCGCGCAGAACGCGGTGGCCGGCGTCCCGCCCCAGATAGGTTTCCGCCAGCGTGTTGGCGATGTGCGCCATGGCGTGGCCGCGCAACGCCAGCGCCAAGCTGCCGGTGAGGGTGAGCAGGGCGTCGCGCTGGGCGTCGCTGAAACCGTCGGGATGGTGCGACACCCAGGACGAGAAGATGCAGTCCAGTTCCCCGATGGCGGCGCGGGGGCCGAGGCGGTTGACGATGGCCATGTAGTCGGTGGCGCCCTGCGCCCGCAGCTCGTCGACGATCGGGAACTCGCCGCCCTCCGTGCCGTCGGTCAACCGCAGGCGCAGCATCGTCTCGCCGGAGGTGTAGAGCCGGTGGAAGGGGCTGCGCAGCCATTTCTCGTCGATGTCGGGATCGCTGCCGTCGCCGCCATACTCGGTCCGGCGCACCTCGGCGGCGTTGCGCCCGCTGCTGTCCCAGGTGACGACATGGCCGGCGATGGTCGGGTGCAGCGTGTCCGCCCCGACCACCGTCCGGGTCAGCGGCACGCCCGCAGCGACCAGCCGTTCGCAGAAGCCGCCGATGAGGTCCGTCTCCGGCACCCCACGCAGCCCGGCCTCCGCGATCCAGCGGCTGAGGTCGAGAATTCCTTGCGCATCCATGCCCGCCATCCTGCCAGAGGTCGCCTTGTCCGAGAACCTTGTCCGAGAACCTTGTCCGGGAACGGAGTGTCAGCGGCGGGACAGGGCGTCCGCGATGAAGGCCGTGACCGTTCCGAAGTCGCCGGTTGTCCGCAATTCGGCGGGCATGGCCCGAAAGTCAAGCTCCGGTCCAAAACCGATCATAGGCTTTCCGAAGCGCAGGGCGAGCCGCACCTCGTCCAAGGTCCCGTGACGGCCCGGCAGGACGACGATCACGTCACTGGTCAGGATGTTGACGTGGTTGCGGCTCAGCTCCGTCGGCGGCGCGCCGGCCGGCTTGCGCGCGAAGGGCGTCAGGATGGGCAGGTCGATGTAGGGGTTGGGGTAGCCGGGCAGGGGCGCATGGCCGCGGACCGGGTCGGGCTCGGACGGCAGGATTCCGATGGAGCGGCCCCGGCGCCCCGGCGTGCCGTGGAAGGCCCGCGCGGCCGACCGCATCACCCCGCCGCCGCCGCCGGTCAGCAAGTCGTGCCCGGCCCCGGCGATCCAAACGCCGAGCGGCTCCGCGTAATCCCCCCATTCCTCCTGCCCCGACCCCATCACCCCGATGATCGCCATGTCCGCCCTCCTGTTATCGTCCGCGTGGTTTCGCCCGCGCCGTGGGTTCGGCCTCCAGCGGGTTGTCGGGCCAATAATGCTTGGGATACTGCCCCTTGAGGTCGGCCTTCACCGCCTTGTAGGCATTGGCCCAGAAGCTGGCGAGGTCGCGTGTCACCTGCACCGGACGGCGGGCGGGGGACAGCAGATGGAGCAGCAGCGGCACCCGGCCGCCGGCGATGCGCGGCGTCTCGGCCAGCCCGAACATCTCCTGGAGCCGGACGGCCAGAACCGGCTCGTCCCCGCTGTAATCGATGGGAATGCGGGAGCCGCTGGGCACCTCGACGTGGGTCGGCGCCTCCTTGTCCAGCCGCTGCTGCATGGCCCAGGGCAGCAACCCGCGCAGCGCGTTGCCCAGGTCCACCCGGTCGAGATGAGCGCGGCGCGAGGCGCCGTTCAGGAAGGGCACCAGCCAGTCCTCCATCGTCTCCAGCAGGGTGGCGTCGGACACGTCCGGCCACTCCTCCCCCTCCCGGCGGCGCAGGAACAGCACGCGCGTCTGCCACTTGCGCAGCTCGTCGGTCCAGGGCAGTGCGGTCAGCCCCATTTCCCGGATGCCCTCCAGCATGGCGGCGGCGATGGCCTCGGCGGGCGGGTTGGGCAGGCGCTTGTCCTCCAGCGCCAGGGCGAACAGCATGCGGCGGCGGCGGGCAAGCACCGTCTGCTCCCGCCCGTCCCAGGCGACCATGGTCTCGCTGCGGATGTGCTCGGCGAAGGCCTCCTCCAGCTCCCCCAGGGAGAGCGGGGCCGCGAGGAAGATGCGCGATTCGCGGGCGGCCCCGTCCAGGTCGGCCACGGCCAGCCAGTCCTCGGCGCTCAGCGGCTCGGCGTCCTGGAAATAGGCGCCGCGCCCGTTGGACAGCCGGTATTGCGCGGCCGCCCCGCCGGCGCTTCCGCCGGGGCGGCGCTGGCCGATGCGGTCGGGATAGGCCAGTGCGACCAGCAGGCCGGTGGCGCCGAGGTCGCCGCCGCCTCCCTTCACGCCCAGTTGGCGCTTCCAGTTCCGGGCCTGCTTCAACGCCTGCTGGGCGCCGCCGCGCTCCACGGTCAGGCCGCGCCCGGCGCCGCGCACCCGCCCGTCATCGTCCAGCCCGCGCAGCAGCTCCACGCGCAGCCGCAGGTCGGCGTCGCGGAAACCAGGCTGGGCGCGGACGATGTCGCGCTCGCCGAGCAGGGCGGCGACCTCGCAGGCCAGCGCGCCCAGCCCCATCGCCTTGCCCTTCAGCATCATGTGGGCCAGCCGCGGGTGCACGCCGAAACCGGCCATGCGGCGGCCGTGGGCGGTGATGCCGCCGTCGGCGTCCAGCGCCCCCAACTCGCGCAGCAGCTCCCGCGCCTGGGCCATGGCGGCGGCGGGCGGCGGGTCGAGCCAGGCCAGCGACGCCGGGTCGGACACGCCCCACACCGCCAGCTCCAGCGCCAGCGGGGCGAGGTCGGCGTCCATGATCTCCGGCGGGGTGAAGGCGGCCAGCGCCTTGTGCGACGGCTCCGGCCACAGGCGGTAGCAGACGCCGGGCTCCAGCCGGCCGGCGCGGCCTCGCCGCTGCTCCGCCGACGCCTGGGAGACCTTGGCGGTGACCAGCCGCGTCATGCCGCTGCGCGGGTCGAAGCGGGGGACGCGCATCAGCCCGCCGTCCACGACGATGCGGATGCCCTCGATGGTCAGGCTGGTCTCGGCGATGGGGGTGGCGAGCACGATCTTGCGCGTGCCCGGGGGGCTGGGGGCGATGGCGCGGTCCTGGGCGTCGGCCGTCAGGTCGCCGTAGAGCGGGGCGATCACCGTGCCGGGCCCGAGGTCGGCGCTTTCCAGAAGGCTCTGCACCCGCCGGATCTCCCCCGCGCCGGGAAGGAAGACCAGCGCGTTGCCGCTTTCCTCCCGCAACGCGCGGCGGACGGCGGCGGCCACGGCGTCCTCGATGCGGGTGCCGGTGCCGTTGCTGGTGGTGGTGGTGGTGGCGTCGAGGTGACGGGTCTCCACCGGGAAGGCGCGGCCCTCGCTGGTCACCATCGGGGCGTCGCCGAGCAGGGCGGCGACAGGGCCGCCGTCCAGCGTCGCCGACATCACCACCAGCCGCAGGTCGTCGCGCAACGCGCCGCGCGCCTCCTGCACCAGGGCCAGGGCCAGATCGCTGTCGATGCCGCGCTCGTGGAACTCGTCGAACAGCACGGCGCCGACCGCCGGCAGTTCGGGGTCTTCCTGAAGCTGGCGCAGAAACAGGCCGTCGGTCACCACCTCGATCCGGGTCTTCGGCCCGACTTTCGTGTCCAGCCGCACGCGGTAGCCGACCGTCTCGCCGACGCCTTCCCCCAGCATCGCGGCCATGCGGCGGGCGGCGGCGCGGGCGGCCAGCCGCCGCGGCTCCAGCACGATCACCTTGCGCCCGGCCAGCCAAGGCCGGTCGAGCAGGGCCAGCGGCACGCGGGTCGTCTTGCCGGCCCCCGGCGGCGCCTGCAGCACCGCCACGCCGCGCCCGTCCAGCGCGGCCAGAAGCTCGGGAAGCACGGGATCGATGGGAAGGGCCGGGATGCTCATGGTGGCTGTCAGGTCGTTGGTGTGGGCGGCGGCGCCGTGTTCCTGGCAGCGGCGAGCGCTTCGGTCAAGTCCTCCACCATGCGGGTCAGCCGGGCGATCTCCTGCTCGCGCAGCAGGTCGATCTTCTGGTGCAGCAGTTCGATCTCCAGCTCCGCCTTCAGGTTCACGTCGTAATCCTGGCTGGCCCGCTTGCGGTCGATGTCGGCCTGCCGATTCTGGCTCATCATGATGATCGGCGCCGTATAGGCCGCCTGGAAGGACAGGACGAGGTTCAGCAGAATGAAGGGATAGGGGTCCCACGCCCTGGCCCAGCCCAGCGCGTTGGCGCCGATCCACAGGGCCAGCAGCGCCGACTGGACGATGATGAAGCGCCAGGACCCGACCAGGGCCGCCACCCCGTCGGCCACCCACTGGCCCGCCGTGCGCGCCGGTGTCCCCGCGCCGCGCGTCTCGCGCCGGTGCTGCCGCAGAAGGTGCAGCCGCTCCAGATCCTCGTGCCCCAGGGCGACAGGGTGCAGGCCGTTCGCCGGATGGCCTTTCAATCCGATGTGCGCGGCGCTCATGGCGGACATCCCCTGCCGTTCGTGACGATGTTTCAGGATCTCTAGGCCGGGCGGGTTGAGGCGCCAAGCGCGGATGAATGAGGGGTGCGTTAAATCGTCGCAATGATCCGCAACCGGCCAGCGATCCGAGAACCTTTCGCAACAAGGCGTTATGGTTCAAATAACCACAATCTGTTTGTGACTTAACGATCTCGGGACCCTATGGCCAACATTCACGACCCCGCACTTTTCCTCGCCCACGCCTGCGCGCTGGAGGAGGACGCCGCCAACCGTTTCGCCGACCTGTCGGAGGCCATGAAGACCTACGGCAACGCGGACGTCGCGGCCTTCTTCGCCAAGATGGCCGAGTTCTCGCGCCTGCATCTGGCGGACGCCCGCAAGCGCTCCGCCTTCCGCGACGTTCCGGCGCTTGCCCCGGAAGACTTCCAGTGGCCGGACGACGAGAGCCCGGAAGCGGCCTCCATGGAAGGCTCGCACTATCTGATGACGGTGGATTACGCACTGGAGCTGGCGCTCGACAGCGAAAAGCGCGGGCACGCCTTCTACGCCGATGTGGCCACCACCACCACGGACCCGGAGGTCCGCATGATGGCCGAGGAGTTCGCCTCCGAAGAGGCGGAGCATGTGGCGGAACTGGAGCGCTGGATCGAGCGCTTCCCCAAGAAGGGGTAAAGGCCGTTTCCCGCGGTTTCCGCCCTTGCGGGAACCGCGGGAAGGGCGAACGAGCGCCTTACTTGGACAGCTCGGCGTAGTCGTACTCGTACTTCTTGTCCACCGGCTTGAAGGTCTTGAAGGCGGCGATGATGTCGTCCACCGACACGCCCGCCGGCACGTTGAGAATTTCGTAAACGACCGAGCTTCCGCTGGTCGGGCCAACGTCGGCGTTGCGGTGAGCCTGGGAAATCAGGCCCTCGCCGGCCTTCTTGATCATGATCGAAGCCATATCCGTTCCGTCTCCTGTTACACGTCGCCCGACGCAGCAATATCCATAACGCGAATAAGGATATGGGGCCAATGGATAAATTGCTGCGGCGCGTCAGCGGCGGGTGATCCAGAGCGCGGTCACGTCGTCGTTCAAGTGTTCGCCATGGATTGCGGCATGGCCGGTCATCAGGGCGGGCAGGGGGCGGTCAGGAGCGTCCGCCGCCGCGCGCTCGGCCAGACGGAGCAGGCCGTCCTCGCCCAGCATGGCGCCGTCGGCGTTCCGGGCTTCGCTCAGCCCGTCGGAATAGAGGAACAGGCTGTCGCCGCGCCGCAGCGGCACGCGCTGGTTCGTGTAGGCCGAGTCCGGGAAGGCGCCGAGGAGCGGGCCGGACGCGTCCAACGGCTGGAAGCCGAAGTTGGTCGCCAGGAGGGGGCTGGGCGCCGCAGCGGCGGCGTAGAGCAACGTGTCGTCGGCGCGATCGATCACCCCATAGAAGGCGGTGGCAAACTGGCCCAGAGGCAGGATCTCGCACAACCGCCCGTTCAGTTGGCGCAGCAGGCCGGCCGGGTCGCGCATCTCCTCCGGCGGGGTGCGGGTGAGCAGCGTGTGGAGGCGGAAGGCGTTGATCGCCGCGGCGATGCCGTGGCCCGACAGGTCGGCGGCGAAGACCCCGACACGGCTCCCGTCGAACGCGAAGGCCGTCCAGAAATCGCCGCCGATCTCGTCCGACGCGCGGAAGACCGAATCCACCGCCAGCCCGTTCCGCTCGGCGAGGGCGGCCAGTTCCGCCGGCTCCGGGACCAGGGCGAGCTGCATGGCGCGGGCCTGCCGCAGGTCGCGCTCCACCCGCTCGTGGAAGGCGCGCAACTCCTGCACCATCGACCGGCGCTCCAGGTGGTAGCGCACGCGGGCGATGCATTCGCCGGGGTTGATCGGCTTGGCGATCAGGTCGGTCGCCCCGGCGCTGAAGCAGACCGTCCTCATCTGGTCGGAGTGCAGCGCGCTCTGCATGAGGATCGGCAGGTCGCGCCAGCGCGGGTCGCCGCGCAGGCTGCGGCACACGCCGATGCCGTCCATCCGCGGCATGGCCGCGTCGAGCAGCAGCAGGTCGGGGGCAAAGCTTTCCAGCCGCTCCATCACCTCTTCCGTGGAGGAGGCGAAGGCCACCTGGGTGATGCCGGCCCATTGCAGGAAGCGGGTCAGCGTCTTGCGGTTGAAGGCGCTGTCGTCGGCGATCAGAACCCGGCAGCCGCCGAGCGGGATGCCCAGTTCCATCCCGTAGACCGAGGCGCCCGCGCCGGAACGGGCGGGGCGGGGTGGAGCGTCGTCGCCCTCCGTTCCGGGTGGCACCGCCACGGCGCGTATGTGGCCCATCGCGTCCGTCCCCGCCGCGTCAGTCGTCGATGTTGAACATGGTGTGGAACTTGGCGATCGTGATCAGGCGCCGCACCTCGTCGCGGGCGCCGCGGATCGCGAAGTCCAGATTGCGCCGCTGCGCGGTGTCGCGGGCGATGATGAACATGCCGAGGCCGGAGGAGTCGACGAAGTCGAGCCGCGACAGGTCGAAGACCACCCTGTGCCCCGCCGGCCGCTCGAAGGTGGCGATGACGTCGCGGAAGGTGTCGTGGTCGGCAAAGGTCATGCGCCCGCTCAGCACGATCTCGGTGCTGGCCGGGGCCTCGCGGACGGAGAAATCCATGGCGGCGCTCATCTGTGGTTCACCCGTGGCCGAAGAGAGGCGCAATCCCCCGCGGGTCGGCCCGGTGGGCTCCGGGTCCGGCGGGGATGCGGGCGCATTCTAGGTCGCCGGGAATTGCACTTTGATGACGCTGCCGTGTCAGCATCGGGTTATTCGGGGCGCATCATCCGGCCGGGATGGCCGGATCTTATTGCAGCGCGGCTTCTTCCACCCTTGGATGCGACAGACGTTCGGCGATTCCGCCGGCCAGCCATGCCGAATAGGCATCGCGGCCTTCCGGCCCGAGCATGCCGCTGCGGCAGAAGGCCGACGCCTTGGCCGGCTCGGGACGCGCCGAGTCGGGGAATCGCCAGAGCGGCAGGTCGGCCTGCCCGCTCAGCCGGTCGAGCGCCGCCGGGCGGTAGCCGTTGCCCGCGCCGTACAGCCGCTCCTCCACCGCCGCCGGGCGGGGCGGAAGCAACAGGGCGATCCCGACCCCGGCGGCGCGCGCCTGATCGGCGAAGCGGCGCACCCGGTCGAAGGCCGGCGAGTCGTCGTTCATCCGGACGGCGGCGTCGCGGGTCTCCACCCAACGGTCGGCGGCGGTGGCGGTCCAGCCCTGCGGGCCGACGGCGTGGCACGGCTTGGCGTATTGCAGGGCGCTCTGGTCGGGCAGGTAGGAGCGGCCCAGCATCGCCACCTCGGTCAGGTGCGCGCCGTAGCGGCGCAACCCGGCGACCTCGCTGCGCTCCGCGAACAGCAGGTCCACGTCCAGGAGCACCAGCGCCGGCTTCAGCTTCAGCACGTCGCCCAGCAGCGGTTCGAAGTCCTCGATGCGGGCGTGGTCGTGGACGATGCGCAGGAAATGCAGGCTCTCCACCCCGTGCTTCGCCGCCAGCGCGGCCATTCCGGACTCGTCCAGGGTGGCGTGGCGCAGAGCCGAGTCGCCGAGTGCCACCACCACGACGGGGGACAGGTCCCGCGCCGCCCGCTCCGCCGTCGCGGCGATGCGGTTGCTGTTGTACCAGGCGAAGGGCCGGTCGTGGAGGCTGTAGCCGGTCCAGAAGGCCCCCGCCGTCCCGGCCGCGAACAGGGCGGGGATCACCACCAGCAAGGTGATCCACAACCGCCGCGGCTTCGCTTGCGGCCCGGTCCGGTCCGTCCGGTGCTTTTGCGGTTCAACAGGCCCGGTCATGGTCCCTCTGCTCCTCCCAGCGGTGTGCCCGGCGATGTGCGGTGTCCTATGATTCAAACACTCCGGGAGGGAGCAGGGTCCCGTGTGCCGCCATGTTTTCCTATGACGAAGGGGGCATCCGTCCGGATCGTGCCGGAGTAGCCGGATACGGGAGCTTTCGTGTAGTCTTGCGCGAAAGGCGAGGCACGCATCGAGGCACAGGATGAGCACCGAAATCCGCACCTTCACGATCCCCGACGCGAGCGCGGACGAGGCCCAGGGGCAACTCTCCTCCTTCCTGCGCACGGTCGAGGTGCAGCGCATCGACACGGCCTACGCCGACGGCGGCTGGCGCATTCTCGTGCTTTACAAGGACTTGAAGCGCAAGGAGGAATCGCTCCAGATCGAGGCCGCGATCAACGCCGCCCTCAACGGTTGGCGGGACCGCACCGCGGTCCGCGAAGGGGTGTCGCGCGACGCCGTCCTGCCGGACGAATTGGTGCCGGAAATCGCCCGCTTCGCACCCACGACGGAGCGCGAACTGTCCATCATCGTCGGCGCCCGCGACCTCGGCGTGGGCCACTTCGGCGGGGAGATCGTGCAGGTCGTCCGCGCGACCCTGGACGAACTGATCGACTGACGCCTCCGCTCTCCGGAATGACATAGGCCGAAGGGCCGTGTGGCCCTGTTCACTGTGCCGAAAGAGAAGCCGGACCCGCCGTAAGCCTGATTCCAGACCCCTCCACGCTGTGCCAGCATACCCTCGTAGTTTGCGGCAATGCAGCATGGCGGGGGCCATGGACGGGACATCCGGATCGAGAGGCGACGTGCCCGATTACCGCGCCATGGCGCGGGAACTGGAAGCCTTCAGCCGTCAGGCGGCGGAGCGCGCGGCGGCCACCGGCGACGGCAGCATGGACGCCCTGGCACAACGGTTGGAACGCCATGCCGAACAGATCCGGCACGACCTCGCCGAAGCCCCGACGCGGCGGTTCGGATGGCGCTTAGGCCTTCTCCACCTTCAGCAGAGTGCCCTCGGCCCCGACGATGCGGACACGGGTTCCGGCGGGGAGGTCGGGTCCCTCGACGGTCCAAAGCCCGTCGCCGATCTGCGCCCGGCCACGCCCGTTGACGATGGGGCCGTCCAGCGTGTGCAGCGTCCCGATGTATTGCGCCGTCCGGCGGTTCAGATGCGGCGTGTGCGTCGTATGCGCTGACCCGCGGGACAGGAAGCGGGTTCCCACCAGCGCGGCGATGGCGAGCAGGGCGAACAGCAATCCCTGATGCTCCCACGGCAGGGACGGCCAGACCAGTAGCACGAAGCCGACCAGCGCGGCGGCCCCGCCCAGCCACAGAAAGGCCGCTCCCGGCGCCACCGTCTCCAGTGCCCCCAGCAGCACGGCCAGAACCCACCAGTGCCAGAATTCGATCATCGCGGGCCCGCCTTCGGGGTTTCGTCCAATCCTACGACACCGGCGGCTCCGGCGCATCGCGCCTGTTCGGTTCGTCCTGATTCCGGTCGTCGCGATTCCGTTCATCGCGATTCCCTTCATCGCGATTCCAGGGGCTGCGCGGTGCCGGCGGCGGGGCGGCGGCCGTTCCGGAGGACGCCGGTTGGTTTGCAGGGCGGTTCGGGAAGGCTTCGCGGGCGATCTCCGCGATGCCGCCGATGGCGCCGATCACGTTGGCGGCCTCCAGCGGCATGAACAGCACCTTCTGGTTCGGGGCGGCGGCCACCGCCGTCAGAGCATCGACATAGCGCTGGGCGACGAAGTAGTTGATGGCCTGGGCGCTGCCCCCGGCGATGGCGTCGGAGACCAGCCGGGTGGCCTCGGCCTCGGCCTGGGCGGAGCGCTCGCGCGCCTCGGCGTCGCGGAAGGCGGCCTCGCGCCGGCCCTCGGCCTGGAGGATGGCGGCCTGCTTGGCGCCCTCTGCCCGCAGGATGGCCGCCTGGCGCTGGCCCTCCGCCTCCAGGATGGAGGCGCGGCGGTCGCGCTCCGCCTTCATCTGGCGGGCCATGCTGTCCACGAGGTCGCGCGGCGGCTGGATGTCGCGGATCTCGATGCGCGTCACCTTGACGCCCCAGGGGCTGGTCGCCTCGTCCACCACGCCGAGCAGGCGGGCGTTGATCTGGTCGCGCTGGGACAGCAGTTCGTCCAGGTCCATCGAGCCCATGACCGTGCGGGTGTTGGTCATGGTCAGGTTCAGGATCGCCAACTCCAGATTGTTGACCTCGTAGGAGGCCTTGGCGGCGTCGATCACCTGGAAGAAGACCACGCCGTCCGCCGTGACCATGGCGTTGTCGCGGGTGATGACCTCCTGCGAGGGCACGTCGAGCACCGTCTCCATCATGCTCTGCTTGCGCCCGATGCGGTCGATCAGCGGGAGAATCAGATGCAGGCCGGGCTGGAGCGTGCGGGTGTAGCGGCCGAACCGCTCCACCGTCCATTCCTGGCCCTGCGCCACGGTCCGCACCCCCAACAGAACCAGCGCCAGCGCGAAGATCAGGAGCGCGATGACGAAGAGCGTCAAGCCGCTGAGCACCATCACCCCACCTCCCATCCGGTCGTTTCCTCCCTCGGACCATGCCACGGCGGGGCCGCCCCGGCCAGAGCTACAGCGTCAGCCCAGCAGGGCGCCGATCGGCTTCAGCGGCTCGTGCGCGTCGAACAGGATCTTCAGGATGGCCAGGATCGGCACCGCCAGCAGCGCGCCGGGAATGCCCCACATCCAGCCCCAGAACAGGATGGACACGAACACACCGATGGGGTTCAGCGCCAGCCGCCGCCCGACGATCATCGGGGTCAGGAAGTTGCCCTCCATCATGGTCAGCGCCACGAAGGTCAGCGGCGGTCCGAAGATCTGCACGCCCCCGTCGAAGGTGAGCGCCGACACCAGGAACAGCACCGCCGTCATCACCGCCGGCCCGATGAAGGGGACGTAGTTGATGAGTCCGGCGAGCGTTCCCCACAGCGCCGCGTTGGGCACCCCCCACAGCCACATCGCCAGCGTCGTCGCGAGTCCGAGCCCGATGTTGATGACCGTGATGGTCGCCAGATAGGCGGCGATGTTCTGCTGCACCGTGGCGGCGACCATGGCGTAATGCACGCGGTCGTCGACGTCGCTCATCGTGCCGATCAGCGCCTCCAGGCTCTGCCGGCCGCGGGCCAGGAAGAAATACAGCAGCACCTGGAGGATCACCACGTTGGCGATCACCGCCTCCGCCTGGTGCAGCACCTGCTCGGCCAGCGACGGGCCGCGCACCACGACCTCCCGCGCAGCACCATTGCGGTCGGAGGCCATCTGCTCGATCTGGCGGGAGGCCTCGCGGGCGCGGTCGATTCCTTCGCGGATGTCGCCCAGCTTGAACTCCAACTCGTTGACCACGCGGGGCATCCGGTTGACCCATTCGGTCGCCGGGGTCGCCAGCGTGAAGATGGCCCCCAGCCCGGCGCCGAACACCGTGATCACCACCACCGCCGCGCCCAGTGCCTCCGGCAGGCCGAGCCGGTAGAGGCCGCGCACGCAGGGCCGCAGCAGAAGGCTGAGGATCAGCGCCAGCATGATCGGCAGCAGCACGTCGCGTCCAAAATACAGCGTGAACAGCAGCGCGATGACGAACAGCCCCACCACCGCCACCCGCACCGGGTCGCGGGGATTCCGGGCCGGGGGCAGGGGCTCGGTCACCGGCTCCGGCGGCGGGCTCAGGGGCGGATCGATCGTGCGGTCGCTCATCGGGGGCAGGCACTCCGGGAGTAGCGGGCCGGGGAGCGCTTGACGGCGCCGGACCCCCGCCCGATTTAGGGGTATTCCAGGACCGCGCCCACGCGGCCCCGCTTCGCGATGACCGGAGTTCCACGAGATGCGCAGCCCGTTCCCTTCGATAAACATCCGCCGCGGCCTGATGGTCCTGGCGCTATCCGTGCTGCCACCGATGGCCGCCTCCACCGCTGCTTTGGCCGACGATCCGGTCGTCGGGCGCTTCTCCAACGACTGGACCGGCAACGGGCTTCAGGTGCAGGCGATCGAGGACCCGAAGGTCAAGGGCATCACCTGCCATCTGGTGGATTTTGACCGCAGCGTGCTCGACCGGCTGACCAAGGGAAACTGGTTCGAGGACCCGTCCAACGCCTCTATCGCCTGCCGGCGCACCGGGCCGCTGGTGATCGGCGACATCGAGCTGTCGCAGAAGGGCGAGGAGGTCTTTTCCGAGCGCAAGAGCTTGGTCTTCAAGTCCATCGCCATCCGCCGCATCTACGACCGGGTGAACGACACGCTGATTTATGTGGTCTACAGCCGGCAGGTGAAGGACGCCTCGGCGAAGATGTCCATTTCCAGCGTGCCGCTGATCGATACGAACCCCCAGTGGGAAAAGGGTAAACCTCCCGTGAAATGATCGGATGGCTTGCAATCGGGCGGGTGCGGCGCCATCATCAGGCTTGGGAGGCAGGGGCCGGAATCCCCCGCCTCCCGGCCCGATCACTGCCGGTTCAGAAGATCAAGGATCGCCTTGACGATCTGGAGCAGCAGGATCAGGAGACCGAGGATTTCCTTCATCCTCCGAGCCTCCTTGTTGAGCGGCGGGGTGGTGGCCCTCCACCACCCGTCCGCGCCTCCACCTCGCACGGGGTGCGGGACAGGCGCAACGGAAACTCCACACATGCGTGTGCGGCGGATTGGCCGGCCAAGCCCGTGGCGATTCGTCAGGTCTTGCCGCGGCGGGATCGCCACTTGCGCCACAGCAGATAGAAGCCGGGCGCCAGCGTCACGATCAGGATGATGCGCACCATGTGGTGGGTGGCGACCAGCGCCACGTCGATGTTCAGCGCCAGCGCGACCAGCGTCATCTCGGCCAGCCCGCCCGGCGCGAAGGCGAGGATCAGCGCGGCGAGTCCCAGCCCCGTCGCCTCGTCAACCATCCAGGCCGCCGCCGTGGTGACCAGCAGCATCAGTCCGGTGAGACCCAGCGCGGTCAGCCCGTCGCGCCCGATGCGGCGAATGTTCAGCCCGGTGAAGCGGCAACCCAGCGACGCGCCGATCACCACCTGGGCGGCGGCGACCAGAACGCCCGGCGGCTTGCCCTCGGTCAGCCCGGCGAGGTGGATCGCGGCGGACAGCAGCATCGGCCCGACGATCTGGGCCGCGGGGATGCGCAGCAGCTTCGCCAGGGGGTAGCCCAGCGCGCAGGCGGACAGCAGCGCCACATCCAGCGGGGCGAGCGACAGCAGGGGCGGGCCGAGCGCGCCGCGCCGCGCCGGGTCGTACAGCCCCAGCGCCTGGAAGGCGAAGGGGATAACCAGCACCACCAGCATCACCCGCAGCGCGTGGGACAGCGCCATGGTCCGGCTGTCGCCGCCCATCTGCGTGCCGACCATCACCATCTCGTTCAGCCCGCCGGGGGTGGCGGTGAAGAAGGCGGTCGGCGGATCCAGCCGGGCGGCGCGGCGCAGATACTGGACCCCCAGCGTGGTCGCCAGCACGAGATAGACGGCCAGCGCGCTCAGCGACAGGCTCCATTCGCCGAGCCGCCCCAGGATGTCCGGGGTGAAGCCGCTGCCCAGCATCACGCCGAGGATCATGATCATGGCGTTGCGCAGCGGCTTCGGCACATGCAGCGCGACACCGGCCATGGCGGCGACCGTGGTGGCGGTCATGGCGCCGATCATCCAGGCCAGCGGCAGATGGAAATAGCTGAACAGCGCGCCCCCCGCCGTCCCCAGCGCGAGGGCGAGCGCGAAGGGCCGGAGCCCCGGTCCGATGGTCATGCCGCTCGTTGTGTCCGGTTCAAGGAACGATCCGCCCCAGCCGGACGGCGGTCTGCCCGGATTTCGGGCGCCGCGCCGGCATGATCAGCACGCAGTCGTCGTAAGGCGTCACGATCGGGCGGTTGCCGTCATGGCCGAGGACCGTTCCTGCGCGGGGAATGATCTCCATCCCCACATAGGGCTGGTCGAAGAAGAATTCGTCGGTTTCCGCGGTCACCGCTTCGGTCACCTCGACGGTGCGCAGCGGATCGGGGTGGCGGCGGATGTGGCGGTCGGCCAGCGACGGGTCGATCATCTCCTGGGCGAGCAGGAAACGCATGGCGCTTTCCAGGGCAACCAGCGCCGTCTCGTTCCGCCAATGCTGGCCGCATTCGACCAGGAGGGCGGTGCGCCGCCCGTCCGCCGCGGCGAAATCCGCGTAGTCGATCACCCGCCGCCCCGCTGCATGCCCCTCGTCCGCGACGACCCAGGCCGGGTAACCGAGCCGGCGGGCCAGCGCGCGGGCGCGGTCGGTCCGTCCGCACAGCGTCAGGGGCGGGGTATCCGCCGTCATGGAATGCAGATCGAGGATGACGTCCGCTGCGTCGAACACCGGGCGGAGTTGCCGGGCGCGGCGCAGTTCCATGCTGTCGCGTGGGCCGTCCAGCACCTCCGGCGACCAGACGCGGTTCATGTCCTCGTCGACGAAGCGGGAGGCGTAGGGACGCTCGGCATCGAAGCTCTGATAGGCGGCGGTGTTGGCGAAGGCCAGGGTCAGCCGCCCGCGGGTGGGCCGGATGCCCATCCGGAACAGCCGGTCCATCGCCACCGCGCCGCCGATCTCGTTGCCATGGATCAGCGACACGATGACGGCTTGCGGGCCGGGGCGCCCGGACTCCAGCGTCGTGACGTGGTCGATGCCGGTGTTTCCACGACGGTAGGGACCGATGTCCGGCGGCGTCAATTCGATCGGTGGCAGGGATTCGGTCAAGCGGATCTCGCCTCTGCGGGTCTGGCCGGTGCCGGGCGCTTTCGCCGAATGGTCAGTATGGCGGAGAGTCCGGCGGTGCGCCAGCCCCGCCAATTCCACGCGTCCATCATGTCCTTTGCCTTACCGGTGTATGACGGTTTTTGGTCGACTGACACCCGGCCATCGTCTATACCCGAATCCATCCGCCGCAGCGCCACGCTATGCCATCCGGGCAGGTGCCGTGGCGCGTTGGAGCCGTTGGTACACCGGGGTCAGCCATGAGTTTCGTGATCGAGGACGTGCTCGTCCGCAACGATCCGATCGTCCCGCGCCTGCCGGTGTTCTTCGATTCACCGCACAGCGGCACCGTCTACCCGCGCGACTTCGCTTTCGTCTGCCCGCTGTCCACCCTGCGACAAGCCGAGGACACCCACGTGGACGAGTTGTTCGCCCACGCGCCGGAGCATGGTGCCACTCTGCTCTGCGCCCTGTTCCCGCGCACCTACATCGACGCGAACCGGGCCATCGACGACATCGACCCGGCGATACTCGACGGGCGCTGGCCGGAAGCCCTGCGGCCGACGGAGAAGAGCGCCGCCGGCATGGGGCTGATCCGCACGCTGTGCCGTCCGGGGATGCCGCTCTACGACGGGCGGCTGTCGGCGGCCGAGGTGGCGGAGCGCATCGACCGCTACTACCGGCCCTATCATTTCCAGGTCGCCAGCGTGATGGACGATCTGGCCGACCGGTTCGGCGCCGTCTGGCACGTCGACTGCCATTCCATGCCCTCCGCGGTCGGGCCGGGGGTGGCGCACAAGCTGGGCATGGATTTCGTGCTGGGCGACCGCGACGGCACCACCTGCGAGCCGGGCTTCACCGCCCTGGTCGAGGGGGTTCTGACCGGGCTCGGCTACAAGGTCGCGCGGAACCATCCCTTCAAGGGGGTGGAACTGGTGTCCCGCCATTCCGACCCGGCGCGGGGCCGCCATTCCCTTCAGCTCGAAATCAACCGTCGTCTCTACATGAACGAGGAGACGCTGGAGCGGAACGAGGGCTTCGCCCGGCTCCAGGCCGACCTGACCACGCTGACCCGCCGCATCTGCGCCCACGCCGAATCTCGCACCGTCCGCCGCGCCGCGGAGTGAGGCGGACACGCCTTCGAAAGGCGACGTTCTCCCCTGGCAATGTCGCGTTCCACGCAACGGGCTGAAGCGAAGCCTGTTCGCGTCCTTTCTGACGTGGGCTGAAGCCCCCCATCCGCACGGCCCCTCCATCGGGTACCGCCTGCTTGGCCGCGGCCACGTTGCGGGCAGAAATATTGAAATTTCATTGCGGCAAACGGGAGGTGGAAGCCTTGATGGATATAATTAGCGGAGGTTGATAACAGCGATATTTAATGATACAGAAAAATTCAACGCTTACATAAAAAACCATCAATGCGCTTCATCGGTGCATTTTAAGCCACCTTAAAGAGAATGGCGAGGCTGCGATATGAGCTACATTTATATGGGGAATGGTGGCGGCTACGTGCCCGGTTACACAACAAGCGATTGGATTGTCGGCGGCGCTGGCAACGACACGATCTACGGCGGCGCCGGCAACGACACGATCTACGGTGGGGCCGGCAACGACATCCTGTACGGCGATACCGGAAATGATTTTCTGAGCGGCGACAATGGCGACGATCAGATTTTTGGTGGTGATGGCGACGACACCCTGTCGGGTGGCTATGGCAGCGATACCCTCGTAGGTGGCGACGGGAACGATCAATATTGGCTCTATTCTGGAGGTGGCTCGAAGGTTATAGATCAAACAAGTTCTGGTGGAGTTGACACTATTAAACTGTTCAATATAGGAACTAGTAATGTTGTTATCTCCTGGTCTGGATCAGATATTTTAATTTCGTACGGAAGCGACAGGGTTTTCGTTAAGGTATCACCTTACTATCAAACATCATTGGCATCTTATCTTAGTCTTTCAACCGGTTATACGTACAATTTCACGGCGCTTGCCTACAGCTTCACCTATGGTTCGTCGATCAACCTGTCGACGATCGATTACCAGAGCGTCGGCTCCGGCAGCACGACGCTGATCGGGCAGAATGGTGCCAGCCAGCTGTTCGGCAGCGGCGGGAGCGACACGCTCTACGGCAACGGCGGCAACGACTTGCTGGACGGTGGTGCCGGCAACGACCTGCTGGACGGCGGCAGTGGCAACGACACGCTCTACGGCGGGCCTGGCAACGACACGCTCTACGGCGGTGACGGGGACGACATCCTCTACGGCGACGGCGGCGCCGCCATCCTGAACGGTGGTAACGGCATCGACACGGTCACCTACCTGCTGTCGACGGTTGCTGTAGCGGTCAACCTTCCCACCGGAAGCAGTTGGGATCCCGCGGGCGGTGGCGACATCCTGACGAACATCGAGATTGTCATCGGCTCCAACTACGGGGACGGCATCACCGGTTCCGGCGGCAACGACACGCTCTACGGCGTTGGCGGAAACGATCAGATTTTCGGCGGGGGCGGCAACGACCTGCTGGACGGCGGAACCGGCAACGACCTGCTGGACGGCGGCGACGGCGATGACACGCTCTATGGCGGTGACGGCGCCGATACGTTGAATGGTGGCAACGGCATCGACACGGTCACCTACGCGCAATCGACGGTTGCTGTGACGGTCAACCTCGCCACCGGCAACAGCTGGGATCCCACGGGATCGGGCGACATCCTGACGAACATCGAGATCGTCATCGGCTCCAACTATGGGGACGGCATTACCGGTTCCGAAGGCCATGACCACCTGTATGGCGGTGCCGGCAACGATACGCTCTATGGTGGTGGCGGTAACGATCAGCTCTACGGCGGCGACGGCAACGACTACCTGGATGGCGGAACCGGCAACGACTACCTGAATGGCGGCGACGGTGCTGACACGCTGATCGGCGGCAGCGGCGCCGACACGCTGGACGGCGGCAACGGCATCGACACGGTCACCTACGTCCAGTCGACGGTCGCCGTGGCGGTCAACCTCGCCACCGGCAACAGCTGGGATCCCACGGGATCGGGCGACATCCTGACGAACATCGAGATCGTTGTCGGTTCCAACTACGGGGACGGCATCACCGGTTCCGGTGGCAGCGACACCCTTTATGGCGGCGGCGGCGATGATCAGCTCTACGGCGGCAGCGGCAACGACGTCCTGGATGGCGGTGACGGCAACGACACGCTGCATGGCGAGGGCGGCGAGGATCTCCTGGCCGGTGGCGCCGGCGACGACGTTCTCGAAGGGGAGGACGGTTACGACACGCTGTACGGGGGGCTGGGCAACGACTACATCTCCGGCGGCGCGCACAACGACACCCTCTACGGCGAGGATGGCAACGACGCGCTCGTCGGCGGTTCGGGCGACGATGTCCTGAACGGGGGCATCAGTGCCGACTTGCTGTACGGGGACGACGGCAACGATACCCTGGATGGCGGCGCCGACAACGACACGCTGTACGGCGGCACCGGGGAGGATTTCCTGGCCGGCGGGACTGGCGATGATGTCCTGGAAGGCGACGACGGCTACGATATCCTGTATGGCGGGACCGGCAACGACTACATCTCCGGCGGTGCGCACAACGACACCCTCTACGGCGAGGATGGCAACGACGCGCTCGTCGGCGGTTCGGGCGACGATGTCCTGGGGGGCGGCGCCGGTGCGGACCTGTTCGTCTTCTGGGGTGAGGGCGGCGCCGACAAGGTGCTGGACTTCAACGCCGCCGAGGGCGACCGCATCGGTCTGTCCGCCGGTGTGCCCTGGGCCGTCATCGGCAGCACGGCCGAAGGAGCCGTGGTCGGCTACGGCGCGTCTTCCAGCATTCTGCTGGTCGGGGTCAGCGCGGCCAGCGTGAACCAGGGCTGGTTCACGACCGTCTGAGCGCGGCCGGCAGGCTGGATACGGGAAGTCGCGTCCAGCCTGCCGGCATTGCCCGCGGCCATTTGCCGTTACGGCGAGAACTGCTCCATCAGAATCCGCTCCTCGAAGTTCAGCTCCGGGTCGAACAGCAGGGTCAGCGTGACGTCGCGGGCCTCCTCCACGTTGACGCGAATGACCTCGCGCACCTCGGTCGAGTCGGCCACGGCGCTGACCGGGCGCTTGACCTCCTCAAGGATGTCCACGGTGATCTTGGAGCTGTGAGGCAGCAGCGCGCCACGCCAGCGCCGCGGCCGGAAGGAACTGATGGGAGTCAGCGCCAGCACCCCGGCGCCCAGCGGGATGATCGGCCCGTGGGCCGACAGGTTGTAGGCGGTGCTGCCGGCGGGGGTGGCGACCAGCACGCCGTCGCAGATCAGCTCCGGCAGGCGGACGACGCCGTCCACGGTGATGCGCAGCTTCGAGGCCTGCCGCGTCTCGCGCAGCATCGACACCTCGTTGATGCCCAGCGCCTCCACCTGCTCGCCGTTGCAGCGGGTGGCCCTCATGCGCAGGGGGTGCAGCTTGACGCTCTGGGCGCTGGCCAGCCGCTCGGCCAGTTCGTCCTCGCGGAAGACGTTCAGCAGGAAGCCGACCGATCCCCGGTTCATGCCATAGACGGGCGGGGGGTTCTGCCCGTCGCGCTTCAGCGCGCGGTGCAGCGTCTCCAGCAGGAATCCGTCGCCGCCCAGCGCCACGACGACGTCGGCGTCCTCCAGCGGCGCGTTGCCATAGCGGTGGACCAGCCGTGTGCGCGCCCGCATCGCCTCTTCCGTGTTCGCCGCGCAGAAGGCGATGCGGAGGTCGGCGGGCTTACGGGTCGAGGAATCGGGCGCCAGCGGGTCCAGGGTCGGATCGGCGGGCAGCTTGGCGGCGGTTTCGGTCATGTCGGGGGGACCATAGCGCAGGATGCCCGGTTGCAGAAGGCCGCTTCGGTCAAAGGGCGGGGCTGTTGCACGTCATGTCCCCTCTCCCCGGAGGGGCAAGGGCGCTCGCCTGCGGGCGGATCATCCGCCGGTCACGCTCATGTGGCGGGGCACCGCCGGGCCTTGGTGGCGGCGGTCGATGATGAAGTCGTGGCCCTTGGGCTTGCGGGCGATGGCGTCGCGCACCGCCTGGACCAGCAGTCCGTCGTCGTCGCTGAGGCGCAGCGGGGTGCGCAGGTCGGCGGCGTCCTCCTGGCCCAGGCACATGTAGAGGGTGCCGGTGCAGGTCAGCCGCACGCGGTTGCAGCTTTCGCAGAAATTGTGGGTCAGCGGCGTGATGAAGCCGATGCGCCCGCCGGTCTCGGCCACCCGGACATAGCGGGCCGGGCCGCCGGTGCGGTAGTCGATCTCGTCCAGCGTCCAGCGCTTGGCCAGCTCCGCCCGTACGAGGCTGAGCGGCAGATACTGGTCGAGCCGTGCCTCGTCACCGATCTCGCCCATCGGCATGACCTCGATGAAGGTCAGGTCGAAGCCCTGCTCGCCGCACCAGCCGACCAGCCGGTGGAACTCGTCGTCGTTCACGCCCTTCAGCGCGACCGTGTTGATCTTGACCTGGAGCCCCGCCTCCTTGGCGGCCTGAAGCCCGCCGAGCACCTTGTCCAGCCGGCCCCAGCGGGTGATCGCCTGGAACTTGTGGGGGTCGAGTGTGTCGAGCGACACGTTGATCCGGCGCACCCCGGCCTCCACCAGATCGCCGGCATACTTGAAGAGCATGGTGCCGTTGGTGGTCAGGGTCAGCTCGTCCAGGTCGCCGGCCTTCACATGGCGGCCCAGGCTGTGGATCAGCTCGTGGATGCCCTTGCGGACCAGCGGCTCGCCGCCGGTCAGGCGCAGCTTGCGGGTGCCCAGCTTGACGAAGGCGGAACAGACGCGGTCGATCTCCTCCAGCGTCAGCACCTCCGCCTTGGGCAGGAAGCTCATGTCCTCCGCCATGCAGTAGACGCAGCGGAGGTCGCAGCGGTCGGTGACGGACACGCGCAGATAGCTGACGGTCCGCCCGAACGGATCGACGAGCGGGGCGGCGGCGGTCGGCGGAACGGTCGTCATCGTCAGGCTTCTCCCCAAGGGGGTCCGTATCGTGCAGTCCGGGCGGCGATTATGACCCCGAACCCGATCCTGATATATAGGTCCGAGTTGCGGATTTTTCGCCACCTGGAATTTCAGGCGCAGCAGACCACGGCGCGCGGCGCCGGGACTTGACGGGAATCAAATCCCGGCGCCGCTCACGGTTCGGACGGAAGCGCTCAGTGGATGCTGTCGCTGTCCGGACCGCCGTCCTTGCCGTTTTGGGCCAACTCCCGCTCGCGCAGATAGTCCTCGGTCGTGCGGGGCGCGCGCGGGGCGCCGAGCGCGAAGGGCGAGTCGCCCCGCTCGAACTGGTCGACAACGCGACAGTCGCCGCACATGCGCATGCGGTCGGCGGCCTCCGGCGTGGCGAACATGGCGTGCCGTCCGGCCAGCACCGCGACGATCTTGTCGATCGAGGACTTGGTGGCGAAGGGCTTGCCGCACTTGACGCAGCAGAAGGGCTCCTCCTCCTTCAGCACCTTGGCGCCGCGGGCGCTGTCGCGGAAATCGATCTCCGGGACCAGGGCGATGACCTTCTCCGGACAGGTCGTCTTGCACAGGCCGCACTGCACGCAGGCGTCCTGCGAGAAGGACAGCATCGGCTTGTCGGCGTTGTCGAGCAGCGCCCCGGTCGGGCAGGCACCGACGCAGGACAGGCACAGCGTGCAGCCCTCCGTCATCACCTGCACCCGCCCGAAGGGCGCGCCCGGCGGCAGCGGCAGCACCTCGAGCGGCTCCGGCGCGACCTTGTGCAGATGGCGCAGCGCCAGCATGGTGACGGTGCGCTTGCCGCCCATCGGCAGGAAGGTGCCGGGAGCGGGGGCGCCCTGGCGCGGCAGGTCCCACAACTCCGCGGCCACCGCGTCGGGGTCCTGCGCGTCGATGATCGACACCCGGCCCGAGCCGTAGCCGAGCCCGGCCATCGCCGTCTCGGCCAGACCGATCTGGCTGGCCAGCCCCGCCGTCTCGCCGGCGTTGCCCGGCCCGACCAGGACGCGCACCCGCGCGGCTCCGTAGGCCAGCGCCGCCGCGAACACGTCGAAGCCGAGCTGAGTCACCTCGTTCACCGCGAAGGGCAGCACGCGGGCCGGCAGGCCGCGGCCGTAGCGCGCGATCAGCGAGATCATCTCGTCGCCGTGCCGCGGGTCGTGGACCAGCAGCACCGGCTCCGTCCCGCCGGCCTTGGCGTAGGAGGAGAGCAGCGTGCGCAGCCGCTCATAGACGGTCTGGAGCGGCGGCAGGGCGTAGGTGCTGGCCCCCGTCGGGCAGACCGAGGCGCAGGAGCCGCAGCCGGCGCAGATGTGCGGGTCGATCGCCACATGGTCGCCGTTCGGCGTGATGGCGCCGGTCGGACAGACCTCCAGGCAGCGGGTGCAGCCGGTCTTGCGGCTGCGCGAATGGGCGCAGAGGTCGGCCTTGAAGTCGATGTAGCGCGGCTTTTCGAACTCGCCGACCAGATCGGCTGCCTCGAACACCGCCTTGGCGACGGCGGCGGGGCTGTCCGGATCGGGGCGCAGGTAGCCGTCGCGCTTGCCGTGCGCCGGGAACAGCGGTGCGCCGCCGGTCAGGTCCACGATCACGTCGCAGCGCGAGGCGGCGCCGTGCCGCGGCGGCTCGAAGCCCAGCACGGCACGCGAGGCCGGGATGGCCGCGGCGTAGTCGTCGACCACGATCTCGAAATTGCCGAGCCAGCCCTTGGCGGCGCGGATGGTGCCCTTGAAGACCGGCACGTCCATGACGCGCGGCGGGGCGACGTCCTTGGGGGTCTTCAGCAGAACGGTGACGTCCAGGCTGCCGGACAGCTGCCGGGCCACCTCGATGGCGCGCTCGTCGGTGCCGTAAACCAGCGCTGTGCCTTCCGACGCCAGGGTGATGGTGCCGGTCGGCGGGATGTCCATGGCCGCCTCGGCCAGCAGGGCGGCGATCTTCGGCCCCGCGAGCGCGCCCTCGTCCGACCAGCCGGCGCGCTCGCGGATGTTGGTGAAGGCAAGCGCGGCGTCCGGGTTGTCTTGCGCCGCGATCTCGGCAAACAGCGGGGCCTCCTGGGTGCAGGCGACGAGCAGCGGGACGCCCTCCGCCACGCGCGCCTCGAACCGGTCGAGCTGGGTGCGGCAGAGCTGGGTGGCGACGGACAGCTCGCCCTCCGCCCCCGCCGCGGCCCCGCAGGCCCTGGCCAACGCCTTGCCGTCGAGCGCCATGCTGTGGGCGCAATCGCAGACGAGCACCGTCCGGCCGTTGATCTTCATCGCTTCCAACCCCTTGCCCTGAAAAGACCTGCCCTAAAGCCCTGTTGCACAAGCCCTGTTGCACACAGCGCGTTCCAGTTCTGTACATATCGGCTGGGTGGCACGGTTGCGACAGCAAAATGCTTGCGGCAGGATGGTCGTCCTGCCAATCCCCGCCCCCGGGCTCCAAGCCCCTTCCTCGGATTCGATCGGCCATGACAAGCGCCCCCACCGTCCGCGACGCCCGCATCGAGGACGTCCCCGCCTTCCAGCGAATCTACGAGCACCATGTCCTTCACGGCGTCGGCACCTTCGAGGAGGAGCCGCCGGACGTGGCGGAGCTGGAGACGCGCTTCCGCGCCATCACCGGCGCCGGGCTGCCCTGGCTGGTGGCCGAGCGCGACGGCGTGGTCCTGGGTTACGCCTATGGCAGCGCCTACCACGTCCGTTCCGCCTACCGCTTCACCATCCAGGATTCCGTTTACATCGCCGAGGAGGCGCGCGGCCAGGGACTCGGGCGCCGGCTGCTCCAGGCGCTGATCGACCGCTGCGTGGCGCAGGGCTACCGCCAGATGGTGGCGCTGGTCGGCGGGTCGGAGAACGCCGGCTCCATCGGGCTGCACAGCGCGCTCGGCTTCCGCACCTGCGGCGTCGTCGAGGCTGTCGGGCTGAAGTTCGGGCGCTGGCTGGACGTGGTCATGATGCAGAAGGATCTGGGCGCGGGCCGGTCGGACATTCCGGAAGGCAAGGGGCCGAGCCAGCCGGTGGCGGTGCGTTAGCCGCCGCTCCACCGGTCCAAGGCGGCGAGCGCTGGCGGAACCGCGGTGTCCAGCGCACGGCACAGGGCGTCGGGGTCGCCCTCGCCGGTGTCCAGGGCGCGTTCCAGCGCCTGCGCCGCGCCGCGCAGCGCCATGCAGCCATAGATGCCGGCGACCCCGGCGATCTTGTGGGCCATGGCCCCGGTGGTCGCCCGGTCGCCGGCGTTCCAGGCCTGCTTCAGGGCGGCGTGGTAACCACGCAGCGTGACGAGGGTGTTGGCCACGAGGACGGCCACACGCTCTGCCGGCAGATGCTCGCGCATCTGGCGGATGGCGTCCTCCTCGAACACGGGAAGGCCGGGGGCGCCGTCCAGCGGAGGGGGCATGCCCGCGGCGGCGTCGTCGGTGTCGTCGTCGGTGGACAGGCGGTCCAGCAGGGCGTCCAGCGCGGACAGACGCAGCGGCTTTTCCAGGACGGCGTCGGCCCCCGCCGCCCGGCAGCGCTCCGCCACGTCGGGAAGGGCGGAGGCGGTCAGCGCGACGATGCGCAGCCCCGCCGCCACGGTTCCGGCCCCGTCGGGCAGGGCGCGGATGCGGCGGGTCGCCTCGACCCCGTCCATGCCCGGCATCTGCATGTCCATCAGCACGAGGTCGTAGCGCTCCCGCTCCATCGCTGCCACGGCGGCCCGCCCGTCGCCCGCCACCGTCACCGCGTGGCCGGCGCGGCGCAGCAACATCGCCGCGGCCTGCTGGCTGACCGGCTCGTCCTCCGCCAGCAGGATGCGCAGCGAGGGCCGTTCGCGCGTCGCGCCGGCCGGCTCCGTCTTGTCCGGATCGGGCGGCGCGGTGCGCTGGGCGCGGGGCTGCGCAACGCCCAAGCCGACCGCGAAGACCGCCAGCCCGGTGAGCAGCCCGACACCGGCAGGAGCGGCGGCGGACAGCTCCACCCCTGCCCGTTGGGTGATCGGACCATCCAGCCCGTCCCGCAGCTCGTCCCGCAGGGCCAGCGCGCCGCGGCCGGCCCGATGGGCGAGGTCGCTGGCGGTGCTGCTCAGCAGCGTGGCGATCCCCGCCGCCTTGGCGGTCAGCGCCTCCTGCTCCTGCCGGAGGTCGAAGACGTTCTGCTCGTCCATTCCCAGCGCGACGAGCTGGCGCGCGGCGTCGGCGCGGCGCGGGCTGGCGGCGTCGATCGGCAGATCGTTCAGCGCGTCGAACAGCGCCCCGGCGGCCTTGCGGAATTCGGACCGTGCGGAGCTGGTCGAGGCCGGCGCCGACCCGGCGGCGAGCAGCCGGAGGGCCACCGCCTGCCGTGAGCCGTCGATCCGGCGCATCGTTTCGGCGCCCGGTGACGGCGTGCGCGCCGCGGCGAGCGCCTCCGCCAGCGCCTCGCTGCGGATCGCCACCTGTTCGGTGAGGTCCTGGAGGCTGCTCTGCCCGGCCAGACGGCGTTCCACCGTGGCGTTCAGCTCGTCCGCTTCCGCGCGGATGGCCAAGGCGGCAAACCGCAGTTCCGCGCGCCAATCCCTTGGCAGGGCCTCCAGCATGGCGGCGAGTTGTTGCGTCCTCTGGCGCAGCGCGTTGTGGGCGGTCAGCCGACGCTGGGCGGTGCCCGCCGCTTCCAGCTCGGTCGCGCTGGAGGACAGCCCGGCGGCCAACTCCGCGACGCGCATGAGGTCGAGCGCTTCATCCAGGCTGCGGGTGGCCTGGCCGCGCGCGCGGGCGTCCATCTCGGCCAGGGCGAGCCATGCGGAACCGCCGGCACTGGCACCGGACAGCAGCGCGGCCAGTGCCAGCGCGCCGATCCGAGATGTGCCGAGCCATGTTGTCCCAATCCAGGGGGCGCCCAGCCGCAGGTTGTGGCGTTCATGGCGCGCTTCCGCTGCGGCGGATGGGCTGGCATCCTGTGCGTGCATGTCCGCCCGACCGTTCCCGTTCCCGGTGGAGCTTACACCGGCTTGACGAGGGTTTGCCATGGGACTTCGGTCACACCCGACAATCACGCATCGGGCAATCGCGCGTTGGACGATCAAACCGGGGGCAATCACACCGGCGAGGTGTCCTGGGTCCAGGACGGATCCTCGATCCGGTGCAGGCGCCCGGCCCCGGTGAGCGCGGCGCGCAAGGTCAGCGCCTTGCGCCGGGCGGGGGCCAGCCGGTGTTCCGGCGCCTCGCGAAGGATTTCAGCGCCATAGGAGTCGGCGACCATCAGGCCGCAGTCGTCGGGAATCAGCTCCGCCGGAAAGGCATCGTCCACAGCGAAGTAGAAGGCGTCGCACCAGTCCCGGTATTCCGGCCATTTCTGGTCGGAGCGGAAGTCGGCCGCGCAGCTTTTCACCTCGACGATGACGACGGTGCCGGCCCCGTCCATCGCCAGAACGTCGGCACGGCGGCCGCTGGCCAGCCGGAACTCCGCCATGCTGACGAAGCCGCGTGCGGCCAACGCCCGGCGCACCCCACGGAAGATCGGGACGGCGCCGCTCGCCGGAATCGTCGGCTCATCGCCCTGCAACAGGATATCGGCCATGTGAAACAGAACAGTTCGGGAACGAAGCGGCACAATGACCCGGCTTCGCGCCTTTGCCAAGGGGCTTTCGTCAATCCGGGCGGCGCGAAAGGGTCAGGCGCGGATTCCCGCGTGGGCCATGCCGTAGGAGGTGGCGCCGTGAGAGGTGGCCCCGGGAGAGGTGGCCCCGTGAGAGGTGGCCCCGTGAGAGGTGGAATGAGGCAGGCTGCGCCGCGGCGGGAACATCAGGATGGCGGTCGTGCCGGCGCCGGGCTCGCTGTACAGGTCCAGGCGACCGCCATGCATCTCCATCAGCCGCTTGACCACGGGCAGGCCGATGCCGGTCCCGGTGGCGCCGCGGGGAACAGCCATGTCGGCACTGCCGAACGGCTCCAGGACGCGGGCCAATTCGTCCTCACCGATGCCGGCGCCGGTGTCGGCCACCATCAGCCCGATTCCGCCGTCCGGCATGGGGCTGGCGGACAGCATCACCTGCCCGCCCGACGGGGTGAACTTCACCGCGTTCGACAGGAGGTTGGTCAGCATCCGCTGAAGCGCCCGGGCGTCGCCGTAGAGCAGGGGCAGGTCCCTGGACAGATCCTCCCCGATGTCCACGCCGCGGGCCGCGGCCTTGTCGCCCACCTGGGTCAGCGCCTGACGGGCGGCGTCGGCCACGTTGATGGCCTCCTCCTGCATTTCCGTCCGGGCGGTCTCGCTCTGCGACAGGTCGAGGATGCCGTCGATCAGCGAGAGAAGATGCGTGCCGCTGGCGTGGATGTCCGCGGCGTAGCTTCGGTAGCGGGGGGAACCGAGCGGGCCGAAGGTCTCCGCCAGCAGCACTTCGGAAAAGCCCAGCACCGCATTCAGCGGGGTGCGCAGCTCGTGACTCATGTGCGCCAGGAATTCGGCCTTCGCCCGGTGGGCGCGGTCCGATTCCGGCACGGCGGGAACCTCGGGGCCAAGCTCCACGAGGGTCACGCAGACGGATGGCGCCGCGATGCCGGCGTCGAACGGGGTCGCGGCGATCCGCCAGCGCGCCCCGCCGGGAGCGATCACCAGGCGCCGCACCGCCTGTTTCTCGGCCAGGCAGTCGGCCAGGCAGGCGAACAGGCCGGCTTCCCCACCATCCTGAAGATCGTCCGCGCGCAGCCGGCGCCCGGCCAGGGGATGCCCGAACAGCCGTTCCGCCGCGCGGTTGGCCGTCAGCCATTCGAAATCGCCGATGGCGCCCGTGGCGTCGTGGACCGCGGTCAGCACGCCGATTCCGTCGGCGAGGGCCGCCATCGCCGCACCCGCCAACGCGTCACCGGCCAATCCACCGGCGTCCGGCTTTCCACCGTCCAAAAGCGCAGGATGCTCCGCGCCAGCCGGCGTCGCCGCCTCCGGTTGTCGGTCGCGGAAAGGGGTTTCGATCACGGCATCCATTGGTCGCATAGTCGAAAAGATTCGAGAAACATGCAACCGACAAATTGCGACAATCCATCGTGTTATTGTGAGGTTGTGACGTCAATTCAGTGCCTTTTCTTGACTTTTATATAAAAATGCACCGAACTGTTCGGGAGCCCAGCGGCTTCGGGCGTTGTGCCGGATCGTTCTTGCGGCGGGGGCATGCTGCGGCCCGATTATCCTGCAGGGGTCGGACGAACGGCGGGCTTGATCCTGGACGCCGCTTCCGTAGCCTGGATTGCACGGGGCCGCTTGCGGTCGCCGGGAAAACCGCGTGCACGCAATGGGGGATGCCGCCCGTGACGAGCGAGGGAGCATATCGGCAAGGCGCGGGACGGCGTGGCGCGGTCCTGGTCTTCGACGCCAACGACCGGCTGTCCGCCTGGAACGAGGAGGCGGAGGCGCTGCCCAGCGCCGGGCGCCTGCTGGTCCAGGGCGCCCTGCCGGAAACGCTGGCCCCTCTTTTTCGCGGCCTGCCGGCCGGCCACACCGTCATCGACTGGCCGCTCAGCGGCGGCGGGTTCGTCCGTCGCACCGCTGGAGAGGGCCCGGCCGGAGAGAGCGCCACCGCGAACGGACCCACGGCGGGGGCCGACCTGTCGGGCCGGCTGTTCGCCGCGGCCAGCCACGACCTGCGCCAGCCGCTGGCCGCCCTGTCGCTGCTGCTGGGGGCGCTGGAAGGGCGGCTTGACGGGGCGGCCGGCGGCGGCGGGAAGAGCGCCGCAGGGCGGGGCGGCGCCCTGAACGATCCGGCGGCGCGCGACCTGTTGAACGCCATGGGCAACGCGGTGCAGTCGCTGCGCGGCATGGTGGACGGGCATTTCGACCTCGTGCGGCTGGAGGCCGGTCTGGTCCAGCCGGACATCGGCGCGCCCGTGGTCAACGGCCTCCTGACTCGGATCGCGCTCGACGCGGCCCCGCGCTTCGACGGGCGGGGGCTGCGCTTCTCTGTGCTGCCCTGTTCGGTGCGGGTCGCCACCGACGCCTCGCTTCTTGAGCGGATTCTCCAGGGATTCATCGCCAACACCCTGCGCCACACCGAGCGGGGGCGGGTCGTGCTCGGCTGCCGCCGCCAGGGACCGGACCTGCGGATCGAACTGTGGTCCACCGGGCGCGGCCTGCTGCCCGAACAATTGCGCACCCTGCGGGAGGAGTTCCGGCGCCCGGACGGGGCGGGCGATCCGTTGGTGATCGATCTCGGGTTGCGGCTGGCCTGCGGGCTGGCGCGGCGGCTTGGGCACCGGCTGGAGGTGGACTCGGCGCCCGGTCGCGGCACCATGCTGGCGGTTCTGGTGCCGCGGGCCGCGGACGGCGCGGACGAGCCGTCGGCACTCGCGGAGCCCGCCGGGCCTGCCGGAGTCGACGCCATGGCGCCCGGCGAGGATGTCAGCCGCGCCCGCGTGCTCGTCATCGAGGACGACCCGATGGTGCTGGAGGCGCTGGGCGCGCTGCTCGGCCAATGGGGCTGCGCGGTGATCGCCGCGGACTCGGTGGATGCCGCGTTGGAGCGTCTGGGCCCCGGTCCGCAGGCGCCCGATCTCGTCATCTCCGATCTGCGGCTGAAGGGTGCGATGAACGGGATCGTCGCCATCCGTCAGATCGGCAAGGCGCTCGACGCCGCGCTGCCCGGCCTGATCCTGACCGGCGACACCGACCCGATGCGCCTGCGCGAGGCGCGGCTGTCCGGCTATCCGCTGCTGCACAAGCCGGTGGCGCCGATGGCCCTGCGGGGCGCCGTGGCACGGCTTCTCGGCCGCGAGCGCCTGAAGTCCTGAGAAGGTTTCGTGTCGCTGCCGATGCTTGGGCGCGGCGTCGCGCCTTGTATTGCAGAATTGACATCGAAATGAGTGCGCAATCCCTCTGCAAATGACAACCAATAGTCGGGGCGCCCCGTGTCCTCGCCGGAGCCGACTATCCATTTGGGAGGATGAGGGCTTTTCCATTATCGGGGTGCCGGGCCGCTTGCTATAGTCGGATGATCCGACGATTTTGGTGAAAACGCCGTTGGGAACGGGTGCAATGCCGCTGCTGGACAGAAGGGGGCGGGTCTCGTTTGCGGTTCCGGTGCTGGTCGCCGCGGGCCTGACGCTGACCTTTGGCGCCTTTTTCCAGATGCGCGCCGCCAACCGGGAGGCGGAGCGCTCGCAGCACGAACGGCAGTTCGCCCAGTTCCATGATGCCCTGACGGAGCGGATCGGCAGCCATGCGCTGCTGCTGCGCACGCTGCGCTCGGCCTTTTCGGACCCCCGCCCGGCCACCCGCGACGGATTCTCGGCGGCGGTCCGGCCGATCATGCCGCTCTATCCCGGCTTGTGGTCGGTCGCGTGGGTAAGCCGGGTGCCCGCGGCGGAGGTTCCCGCGCTGGAGGCGGCGATGCGGGCCGCCGGCCGCCGGGACTTCGCCGTCCGGGACGCGGGCGAGACGGGCGACGGCATCCCCGGCACGGCCCCCCCGGCTTCCCAGGGGGATCTCTTCGTCAACACGCTGATGGAGCCGGAGCGGGGCGGCGCCTTCGGGCAGGGGATCAACATCCTGTCCCTGCCCAACCGGCCGGAGGTGCTGGCGCGGGCCTGCGCGTCGGGCGACCTGACGGCGACGGAGGCGTTGCCGCCGCGTCCGCGGGGGGAGGCCGGGCGCAGCATCGGCCTGTATCTTCCCGTTTACCGCTACCCCGTCGACGAGATGGACGGGGCCGACCGCTGCGCGGAGGTCGCCGGCTACGTTTCCTCGGTCTTCGGCATCGCCCGCCTTCTGGAGGAGGCGGGCAACCGTGTGGACGGCCTGCACGGGGCCGTGTACCTGCTTGACGGGCCGGCGGGCGCCGGCGGGCGCGTCCTGGCGTCCCGCGATCTCGCCATTCCGTCCGCGAACCAGGAGGGCGTTCCCTTCGGCGAGCTTCGCAAGGACGGCGAGGCGGTGCTCGAGCGCGATCTGGTGATCGGCGGGCGGCGCTGGACCCTGGTGCTGGCGATTCCGCCCGAACCGCGGCTGGCGCCGATGGATTATCCGGCCTGGATCGTCGTGGCGATGGGGCTTCTGCTGACCGGCGCGTTGGCCGGCTACACCCGGCGCGAGGCGCAGGCCAAGCGCTTTCTGGTGACCGAGGCCCGCGCCCGCGCCGCCATGGCCCGCGCGCTGCGCGAAAGCGAGGAACGGTTCCGCATGGCGCTGCGCCATTCGCGGGTCGCCGTCTTCAGCCTGGATCGCAACCTTCGCTACATGTGGATGTACAACCCGCAGACCGGACGGGCGGCGGAAACCTTCATCGGCCGGACCAACGCCGACATCCACGCGCCGGACGACGCGGCGCGGCTGGACGCGGTGAAGCGGTCCGTGCTGGACACCGGCACCGGCTCCCGGCAGGAGGTCCGCGTGGGGGCGGCGCCCGGCAAGGAACAGGTGTTCGACCTGATCGTCGAGCCGCTGAGGGATGATGCCGGGGTGGTGTCGGGCGTGATCTGCGCCGCCATCGACATCTCCGACGGGGTGCGCATCCGCGAGGCGCTGGCCGAGGCCCACGCCGAGGCGGAGCGGGCCAACCGGGCCAAGTCGCGCTTCCTCGCCGCGGCCAGCCACGACCTGCGCCAGCCTTTCCAGGCGATGAGCCTGTTCCACCACATCCTGTCCGCCCGCCTGTCGGATGCCAAGCAGCTGGAGGTGGCCGGCAAGCTGGGGGAGGCGATCGCCGCCGGCAACACGCTGCTCAACACGCTGCTCGACACCTCCGCGCTGGAGGCCGGCAACGTCAAGCCGCGCCCCACCGTCTTCCCGTTCCAGGACATCGCCGACCGGCTGAACCGCGAATTCGCGGAGCAGGCGTCCGGCAAGGGCATGGTCCTGCGCATGGTGCCGACCTCCGCCTATGTGCTCAGCGATCCGGTTCTGTTGGAGCGCATGGTGCGCAACCTGCTGGTCAACGCGCTGCGCTACGCCGAAACCGGGACGATCCTGCTGGGCTGCCGGCGCCGCGACGGGCATGCGCTGGTCGAGGTGTGGGACACCGGGCCGGGCATTCCCGCCGACCAGCTCAAGCTGATCTTCGACGATTTCTACCGCTGCGGCACCGACCAGCGGGACAGCGGGCGCGGGCTGGGGCTGGGGCTGTCGATCGTCCGGCGCACCGCGCAGATCCTGGGCCATCAGGTCGACGTGCGGTCCCGTGTGGGCAAGGGCACGGTCTTCTCCATTTCCGTGGTGATGGTCGGCGACCGTCACAACCCGTTGCCCGAAGAGCCCACCACGTCGGTGGCGAGCGCCTGAGCCTCCTGCCATGCGCACGGCGTGTGTGTGCACCGCGGAATCGGCAGGGGTGGGTGGGTCCCATAGTCAATTTTTCACGGAAAGCTCAACGTTCCGCCAATGTTCCGTCAATCCTGCGCTCCAACGCGCAAGGTCTTGCCATGCTGCGCCTGCTCAGTGATACAATGCTGCGCGAGCGGATTGTGTTACCGGAAAGTAAACGGATTCCGTCCTCCAACCGCTTGACATAGGTCATGGGGCGAGACCTTGGGCCGTCGTAAGACCGTGACGGAACGACATTTCCGCCGATCGGCAAAGACGGGCGGCGTGGGGTGCGGCGAGGCGGCGGGATCGGTGGCGACAGAGGGGTGCGACATTGTTGCACCGCAACGGAACCGCGAAATGCGCCACCCTGTCACATCTCTTTCACTGTGCCACGCTATTCAGGGCACCCCGAACCGGCCCTTGGCAGGCGGCTCTTCCAGGGCCGGCCGATCCAGGGGTCCAACAAAAAGGCCGCGGACGACAGGGCGATCCGCAGGCCGGGAGGATTCGGCCCGGGAATCATGCGATTCCGAGCCGCTATCCGATTGAGGAGCTTCTCCAATGGACCGTGTTACCGCGCCCGCCACCCCCGACTTCGGCAAGAACGGCTCAGCCATGATCGAGAACGTCACCTTCGAGGAAATCCAGATCGGCCAGCAGGCGAGCCTGTCGCGGCGTCTGACCATGTCCGACATCGAGCTGTTCGCCACGGTGTCCGGCGACATCAACCCCGCACACCTCGACGAGGAGTATGCGGCGGACAGCCAGTTCCACAAGGTGATCGGCCACGGCATGTGGTCGGGCTCGCTGATCTCCGCCGTCCTCGGCACGCTGCTGCCGGGCCCGGGGACGATCTACATGGGCCAGGACCTGCGCTTCAAGCGCCCGGTGGGCCTGGGCGACGTCATCACCGTGACGGTCACCGCCAAGGAGAAGCACGCCGAGAAGAACATCGTCGTCTTCGATTGCGTCGCCCGCAACCAGGACGGCAAGGAGGTCGTCTCCGGCCTTGCCGAGGTGATCGCGCCGACCCGCAAGGTCCGCCGCGCCGCGCACGAGCTGCCGCAGGTCCAGGTCATCCGCCACGACGGCCATGACGAGCTGCTGGGCAAGACCGAATCGCTGCCCCCGGTGCCGACCGCCGTCGTCCATCCCTGCGACGAAAGCTCGCTGAAGGGCGCGGTCGAGGCCGCCGAGGCCAATCTGATCGACCCCGTGCTGATCGGCCCGGCCTCCAAGATCAGGTCGGTCGCCGAGGCCCATGGGCTGGACATCAGCCGTTACCGCATCGTGGACGTGGCGCATTCCCACGCGTCGGCCGAGACCGGCGTCCGGCTGGCCCGCTCCGGCGAGTGCGAGGCGGTGATGAAGGGCAGCCTGCACACCGACGAACTGATGGCCGAGGTCGTCCGCAAGGAGACCGGCCTGCGCACCGGCCGGCGGCTCAGCCACGTCTTCGTGATGAACGTGCCGACCTACCCGCGCACGCTGCTGATCACCGACGCGGCGATCAACATCTACCCGACGCTGGAAGACAAGGTCGACATCGTCCAGAACGCCATCGACCTCGCCAAGGTCCTGGGCGTCGAGACGCCGCGCGTCGCCATCCTGTCGGCGGTCGAGACGGTGAACCCGAAGATCGCCTCGACGCTGGAGGCCGCAGCGCTCTGCAAGATGGCCGACCGCGGCCAGATCAAGGGCGGCATCCTCGACGGCCCGCTGGCTTTCGACAACGCCATCAGCCTGGAGGCCGCCCGCACCAAGGGCATCGTGTCCGAGGTCGCCGGTCAGGCCGACATCCTGCTCGTTCCGGACCTGGAAGCCGGCAACATGCTGGCCAAGCAGCTCTCCTTCCTGGCGAACTCCGACGCGGCGGGCATCGTTCTGGGCGCCCGCGTGCCGATCATCCTGACCAGCCGCGCCGACAACGTGCGCACCCGTCTGGCGTCCTGCGCCGTGGCCGTTCTGGCCGCCGCCGCCCGTCGCCGCGGCGCCGCCGCCGCGGCCGAGTGAGAGGGGCGCCCGTCATGACCAGCCAGAACGCGGGTGGCGGCAACGCCATCCTGGTCATCAACGCCGGCTCCTCCAGCCTGAAATTCTCGGTCTTCCGGGAAAGCGGGGCGGGGGGGCTGCGGGTCACGATCAACGGCCAGATCTCCGGCATCGGCACCGAGCCGAGGTTCGAGGCCAAGGACGCCGCCAAGCGCCCGCTGGCCGAGCGGGTCTGGGCGGCGGGCGAGCCGTCCGACCGCACCGCCCTGCTGGCCTTCCTGCTGGAGTGGATCGAAGGGCGGCTGGACGGCGCGAAGCTGCTGGCCGCCGGCCACCGCGTCGTGCATGGCGGCACCCGCCACGCCGCTCCGGTGCTGCTGACCCCGGCGGTGATGGAGGAACTTGAGGGCTTCATCCCGCTGGCGCCGCTGCACCAGCCTCACAACCTCGCCGCCATCCGCGCGCTGGCCGAGGCCCATCCGGAACTGCCGCAGGTCGCCTGCTTCGACACCGCGTTCCACCGCGGCCAGCCCTGGCAGTCGCAGATGTTCGCCATCCCGCGGGAGCTGACCGACGAGGGCGTGCGCCGCTACGGCTTCCACGGCCTGTCCTACGAGTACATCGCCCGCCGCCTGCCGGAGCTGGCTCCGGAACTGGCGGACGGCCGCGTGGTCGTCGCCCATCTCGGCAGCGGCGCCAGCATGTGCGCGATCCACGCCGGGCGCAGCGTGGACAGCACCATGGGCTTCACGGCGCTGGACGGGCTGCCCATGGGCACCCGCTGCGGCAACATCGATCCCGGCGTGCTGATCTATCTGATGCGCCAGAAGGGCATGGGCGCCGACGCCATCGAGAAGCTGCTCTACAACAAGTCCGGCCTTCTCGGCGTGTCGGGCCTCTCCAACGACATGCGCGCCCTGCTGGACAGCGCGGACCCGCAAGCCGAGGAGGCGGTGGAGCTGTTCTGCTTCCGCATCGCCAAGGAGACGGGCGCGCTCGCCGCGTCCATGGGCGGCATCGATGCGCTGGTCTTCACCGCCGGCATCGGCGAGCGCTCCGCCCCGGTGCGGGCGCGGGTGGGCGACAAGCTGGCCTGGCTCGGCGTGGTCATCGACCCGGCGGCGAACGAGGCCAACGGCCCGCTGATCTCCGCCCCGACCAGCCGCATCCCCGTCTACGTCATCCCGACCGACGAGGAGCAGATGATCGCCCTGCACAGCCGCAAGGCGCTGGAAACCGCCTGACCGGCGGTCTGTTTGGTGATGCCATCAATGAAGAAGGCCCGCCGTCGTGAGACAGCGGGCCTTCCTTTTGCGGGGGAGAGCGGTCTGCTTCTACAGACCTTTCCAGAGCTTCAGATACTCGATCAACTTCCGCGTGTGAGCCGGTGGCGGCTGGTGGAAGCGGGCGACCAGACCGGCCTGCTCGTCCATCTTGACGACGACGCCCCGGCAGGCGAAATCCGAGCTTTCCTCGCCGAGCCGGAAGAGGATGCGGAAGTCGAACTGCTGCTTGGCGATCAAATCGCCGTCATAGGGGCGGATGCGGAAAGACCCGAGGACGAACTCCTCCGGCACATATTCGTGGCTGTCGATCCGGATGGTCGGGGGATCGGTGGGGCGTTCCTTGGCGGACGCCGTGGAAGCGGCGGTGGATTTGCCTCGTCCGCTCAATTTCGACAACCACGACATGGCGGCCCAGGCCCCTTCCAGACAACATCGTGACAGAACTGCAATTGTCCGGAGTTTCGGACCTATTTCCTTTAATAATGGTTAAGCCTGATCCGCCAGCGGGAAAGGTCTGATTTTTCATGCCAGAACCACCGCCGCCAGCCAATGGTGAGTGGTTTTGTCGCATGTTGCGCCGTCATGGCAACCATGACGTTGCTTTGTGGTGGCTTTGCTCGTTAAGTGATGAGAAAGTGATTACCTTTTCAACACTTGATAAATAGGTCTGTGGACAAACTTCGCCCGTTTCGGCATTTCGCGGATGCAGCATCTTCTTCGCGTCTGCAAATGAACAGCGAAAGGAGGCAGGAACCGACGACGAGGCGCGGCGCGGCGGTCCGACCAACGAAAACAGCCGCCGTGGTCTTCCGAAACATCCGCACTTGGAGGAGGAAAGCCATGATGCATCGCAACATCGGGGATCTTTTGAACCGTCGCCGCGTGGTCAGCCTTCCGGCGGGGGCGTCGGTGCGGGATGCCGCGCGGCAGATGAAGGCCGCCCACGTGGCGTCCGTCGTGGTCACCGCCTCCATCGACGAACAGATCGAAGGCATCTTCACCGAACGCGACCTGACCGACCGCGTGGTGGCCGATGGGCTGGACCCGGATCAAACCCCGCTGTCGGCGGTGATGACCCCGTGCCCGGTCACCGTGGGCCACGACGTCACGGTGGGCGAGGCGTTGCGCCGGATGGCCGACCATGGCCTGCGCCACCTGCCCGTCGTCCGCGACGGCCGCGTCGTCGGCGTCGTGTCCATGCGCGACTTCATGGGCGAGGAGCTGATGCTGATCGAGCACGAGCAGGAGGTGATGGACAGCCTGACCGAAGTCATGATGTGACGGCGTGCGAATCCTCCCACACCCTCCGGGGGGCGCGGGAGGATTCGCGCGGGCCTGTTACCCCAACTTCTTCAGGGCCGTCTCGACCTTGTCGATCTTGGTTTCGGCCTTGGTCAGGGCGGCGTGCGATTCCTTGAGCCCGTCCAGGGACACCTTCGCAGCGGCGAGCAGCGGGCCGAAGTCGGGGTCCTTGTCGGAGACCATGGCCGGGAAGGACTTGCGGGTGCCGGTGATCTCGTTGGCGGCGGCGAGGATCTCCTTCTTCGCCTGGGCGGCCTGCTGGCGCACCTGGGTGATGTAGAAGGTCGCCGTCTTGATCGAAGCCGCCCGCTTGTCGTCCTCCGCCTCGTCGGCGACCATCTGCTCCTGCTGTGCACGGTCGGCCTGCCCGCCGACGTCGCGGGCGACCGTGTCGTAGAAGGAGTCGGCGTCCTGCGCCCGCTTGGCCAGCTTGCGGCAACTCGCCAGATAGGTGGCGCGCAGGTCCAGGGCGCCCTTCAGCGCCTGGGCGGCCTCCTTGACGATGCCGGCGGCCTCGGTGGCGGCCTCCGCGGCCTCATCCTTCATCTGGTCCAGCTTCATGACGATGCCGTCGGCCCGGTCGAAGGCTCCCTGGGCCGGGTCGCGCCCGCCATGCTGCTTGGGGTCGAGCTTCATCTTGGCGACGGCGGCCTTGGCCTGGGAGAACAGCTTGGCGGCCTGGGTGGCGGTCGCGGCGATCTTCTTGGCCTGGGTATCCACCGCCTTGGCGGCGGTCTGGACCGCGGCGGCCTGGGCCTTCGCCTCCTTGGCGTTGCCCGCCCCCTGGGCCTCCAGCACGTTGCGCAGCGCGAGGTCGGCGTCGGCGGCGGCCTGATCGAGCAGCTTGACGTCGGCGTTGGTGGTCTTCAGCAGCCCGTCGATCTGCACAGCGGCCTTGTCGGCGATGGCGCGGGCGGCCTTGCCCTGCTCCTCGGCCTCCTTGGCCTTTTCCGCCTCGGCGTCCTCGCGCATCTCGGCGATGCGCTCGTTGACGGCCACGCCGGCGCGGCGCCCGATGTCGTCCAGCGACTGACCGAGCTTCTTCAGCTCCGCCGCGATGGTCGCGGCGCCCTCGGCCTTGGCCGACTTTTCCAGCGTCGTCTGATAGGCGGTGGCGCTCTTCACATAGTCGAGCAGCGCCTTCTCCAGAGCCTTGGCGTCGCTCTTGCCCAGCGCGCTGTCGAGCGCCTTGGTCACGTCCTCCAGCCCGGACTTGTGGAAGACGCCCATGAACTTGGCGCTCGGCTTCTTCTTGCCGGTGGCGGTTTCAAATGCCGTCTTGGCGGATTTCCAGTCGCTCGCGAATCCCATGGCGTTCCTCCCCGGATTGGACGGCGGAACGATGGAACGGACGGGTTGGACCGACAATCCGGGATGGGTCCATTGCGGATGGGTTCAGGGAACGCTTCACGGGGGTGATTCACAGGGCGCGGGCCGGGGCGTAGACTGGAGCGGCCCGTCCCCGGAAACTCCTGGCGTGAGGAAGGCGATGCTTCTGCCGTCCATCCGCGACTTCACCGCCGAAGCCGCCGACCCCGCCCATTACGCGGCGCTGGACGGCGATTGGTCGCTGGCCGTCGCCGACGTGGTGGCGAGCACCCGTCTGGCCGGGGAGGGGCGGCACCGCGACGTGAATTTCGTCGCCGCCGCGGTGGTCGCCGTCCTGTCGGAGGCGGTGCGGGAGCCGGAGCAGGCCCCCGCCTGCCAGTTCGGCGGCGACGGCGCCATCGCCGCGGTTCCGCCAGGCCGCCGGGCGGCGGCGGAGCAGGCGCTGGCGGCGCTCGCCCATTGGGCCGGGACGGAGATGGACGTGCCTCTGCGGGTCGGCCTCGTGCCCGTGCGGGCGCTTCTCGACGAGGGGCTGGAGGTTCTGGTCGCCCTGCAGGATTTCGGCAACGGCGACGCCTTCGGCCTGTTCCTCGGGCGCGGAGTCACCGCGGCGGACGCCTGGGTGAAGGCCGATCCGCGCTGGCGGCTGGAGCCGCGGCCCGGCCCCTTGACCGGGCTGGAGAGCGTGTCCTGCCGCTGGAACCCGGTGGACAGCGGGCGCGGCGTGATCCTGTGCGTGATCGTCGACCCGTCGCCCGGTGGCGGGCCGGGGCTGGCGGTTCTGGCCCGGGTTCAGGCCGACATCGAGCGGATCGTGCCGACCGCCACGGCGGCGCCGCTCGGCATGGGGGAACGGCTGGCGGTGCGCTGGCCACCCTCCTGGCGGTCGCTGTGGCTGGAGGCGCGGACGCGCCCGCGCGGACGGCGGCTGGCTCGCGTGCTGTCGCTTCTCGGAAAGTCCGCCCTGCTCGCCGCGATGCTGGGGGGCGGCTGGCGGCTGGCCGGCTTCGATCCGGACCGCTACCGCCGCGGCATGGCGGAGCGGTCGGACTTCCGCAAGTCGGCGGGCGGGCCGCGCCTCGTCCTCGACGTGACGGAAGGGGAGGCCGCCGCCATCGAGACCATGCTGGCCAGCCACGCGGCGGCCGGGCGCATCCGCTACGGCACGGCGCGGGCGGCGGCTTCCACGGTGACCTGCCTGGTCGGCGACCTCGCCGCCGACCGGCACGTCCATTTCGTGGATGGGGCGGAACTCGGCTTCTGGCGGGCCTCGGTCATGCTGAAGCGGATGGCGGAACGGGAGCCGTCCGCTCAATAGCTCCCGCGGCTCAGCAGTCGGCGGCGGGATTCCGCCTCGTCCACCGTCACGATCTCGGTGCCGACCGGCCATAGGGCCAGCAGGGCGAGCTTCAGGTGCGCCCAGGCGAAGGGCAGGCCGATGATGGTGATGGCGAGGGTGACCGCGGCCACCAGATGGCCGAGCGCCAGCCACCAGCCGGCCAGCACGAACCACAGGATGTTGCCCAGCGTGCCGAGCAGGCCGGTGCCCATGTCCTCGCGGCCACGGAACTCATCCCGGCGGACGGCGGTTTGTCCAAAGGGCAACAGGGTGTACCAGGCGATCGTGACGGCCGATCGCGCCCACGGAATGCCGACGATGGTGATGACCATCAGAACGGCCGCGAGGAGCCATCCCGCGGCCATCCAGATGCCGCCGGTCACCACCCACAGGATGTTGAGAAGAAGGCTGAGGAAGGGCATCGGGTGTTTCTCCTTTTGCCCGCACATGTGGGGATGGTGGGCGGCTTCGCCCAGAGGAGGGATCGGCGAAAGTGGCGCATCGAAAGATTCAGCCCCTTCCGGCTTCCGGCGGCTTGAATGCCTTCCGGAAAAGCCACAGATCGAACGAGGGACCTTTGAGCAAAAAGCGGTTCCGCAGGGAACCGGGGTCCGCGCCGCACGCCATCCAGGGTATCACCGGATCGGAGGCCGCATGAACGAGGTCCAGAACCACGAAGAGTCCACCGACGCCGCCGTCATGGGCGATGACGCCGAAAGCATGGCGCCGGTGGTCACCGCCATCCTTGGCACCGCCATCGCCGCGGCCCTCAAGCGCGCCGGCACCGCCGACGTCACCCATGGGGTGATCGCGGGATTGCGCCTGTTGCGCTCCGCCGCGGAGTCGGAGGCCGGCTACACCATGGGGGCGGCCATCGACACCGCCATCCGCACGCGCCTGCTGGTGGAGAACCTGTCGGCGCTGCGCACCACCGGGTTCGCCCCGGTCCCGGTGCCGTTGCCCGAGCCGGGCGCGGGGGTGGCCATCGCGTCGGCCATCTTCGTCAGCGCCGCCGAATCCTGCCTGACCGTCAACGCCCACGCCGAGGACAACGGGCCGCTGGAGATGGCCGTCTTCGCCTTCTCCACGCAGTTGATCCAGCAGCTCGGCGGGTCGCCGGACTGGCGGGACCTGATGCGCGAGTTGCACCGTCCGTCCGAGCCGCGCGACGACCGCCCGGTCGAGGCGCTTCCCGACGGCAACACCATCCACTGATGTTCCACATTATTGTGCGGGTTCCGCCAGGAATGGCGGGACTGCACAACAATTGGGGTAAAAACCTGCGATTTTCGTGACTTGCGGCCACCGTTCGCGCCATTTCGGGCCTTTTTATGGTACGGGACAAGGCTGCGAACCCTCCATTAGGCTCCCTGTCAATCGGCGGAGACGATCTCCGCGACGTGTTCGGGAATCGGGGAGCGGAGCCTTGACCATACACAGCAGCGCCGGGCGGCCCGCGGGAGCCGCGTTCGGCCTCGTGCCGTCGTCGCCGGGCGAAGTGCCAACCGCAAGCTGCGGCGCATCGCGGGAGATGGGGCCGGGCTGCATCGTCGCCGGCGATCCCGCCGGGCGGCGAATCATCCTGATCCACGCGACGTCCAGCGACTCCAGGGCCTGGACCCGCCTGTTGCGCGCCGTCCCGGCGGGGCAGGAATGGGTGGCCGTGCCGCGTCCCGATCCGACGCCGATCAACGGCGCCTCCCGGCTGCGCGGCGGCGACCCCGGCGTGCCGGCGGCGGCGTTGCGTCCGCTGCTGGCGCTCCGCCGCTCGCGCAAGCCGCTTCTCGTCGGCAGTAGCGGCGGCGTGCCGGTGGCGCTGCGGGCTGTTCTGGAGTTTCCGGAGTTGGTCGGCGGCCTGCTGCTGATCGACCCGATGGCCGAGGAAGCAACTCGGCCGGGCATGTTCCGCCGCATCGCCGCCCGCATCCTGCCGCCCGTCGTTTGCGACAGCGCGGCGGAGCTTCAGGCCATGGCGCCCGCGCTCGACGCGATCCGCGTGCCGGTCATGCTGGTGCAGGGGAAGGACATGCCGGCCGGCTTTGCGGGCGGGTCCTTTCTGGAGCAGCGTCTGACCGGTTGCCGCAACCTGACCGTGGTGACCGTCCCCGGCCAGCAGGTTTTGCCTGCCAAGCACGAATCGGCCATCCGCGGCGCCCTGGCCGCGTTGGTCGCCTCGGTGGAGCGCGGAGGGGCCTGAGAAGGGCTGCGAAAGGGCGCCCGGTCAGAAACCGTTTGCGGTGATCGCCGCCTGGGTCCGGTTGCGGACGCCGAGCTGGCGCAGGATGGCGGTCACATGGACCTTCACCGTGCCTTCGGTCAGGCCCAACTCATGCGCGATCTGCTTGTTGGACTTGCCGTCGCGCAGGCGGTTCAGCACGTCGCGCTGGCGCGGGGTCAGCTGGTCGCCCGCACCGTCGGCCAAGGACCCCATCGGATCGGACTCCCCGGCGCCGTTGCCGGCGTGCGGCGTGCTGTCGGTCATGCGGTCGCCGCGGATCGCCTGTTCCGGCAGATAGACGCCCCCGGCGAGCACGAGCTGGAGGGCGCCCATCAGCACCTTGGCGCTGCTCGACTTCGGGATGAAGCCGGCGGCGCCGTTCTCCAGCGCGGCCAGCAGGTCCGACCGCTTTTCCGATCCCGACACGACGACCAGAAGCGCCTTGGGAAGCCGCTGGTGGATGTCGCCGAGCAGGGAAAAACCGTTCCATCCCGGCATGCCGAGATCCAGCAGGACGAGGTCGAAGGCGATGGCGCCGTCGCACAGGCGGCGGACGTCGTCGAACGTCCCCGCCTCGTGAAACACCATGCTGTCGTCGGATTGGGCGAGCAGACGCCGCAGCCCGTCCCGGAACAGCAGGTGATCGTCGGCAAGCAGAACGTTCAGGGTCGGCTTTTCCGCGCTGGCTTCCATGATGCTCATCGTGTCGGGGCTGCGATCCAAACAAATTCGGAACGTATTGCTGAAATAGCCATCATCATTTCGAGGCAGAAGAGGGCCTTTGGTTCTATGGCGCACCACTTACGGCATGCCGCCGCACCCAAAACGGGTGCTCCGGATGCGACAACGCCGGCCGCGGGATGGCGCGGCCGGCGTTGTCGGTGCCGGGAAAGCAGAACCGCAAGGATGCGTCAGACCACGCTGGCGTTGACCCCGGCGGCTTCCGCCGGCTGATCGCCGATGCCGTTGTTCAGCGCCCAGATCGCCGCCTGGGTGCGGTTGGAGGCGTTGATCTTGCGCAGCAGGCTCTTCAGATGGACCTTCACCGTGGCCTCCGTGATGTGGAGGTGGTTGGCGATCATCTTGTTGGAGTTGCCGTTCAGCAGGCAGCGCAGGATCTGGATCTCACGCTGGGACAGGCCCTTGCGGCGGGCCGGGACCTCGGTCGCCAGTTCTTCGCTGCGGCCGTTGATCAGCAGTTCGGCCAGATGGGTGGGGAACACCTTCTCGCCCATCATCACCAGCTTCAGCGACTGCATCAGCGCTTCGCAGGCGATGTCCTTCATCAGGTAGCCATGGGCGCCGGCGCCGAGCGCGCCCGACAGACGGCGGGTGCAAAGGTCGGTGGTCAGGATGACGACGCGGATGCCGGGATGGCCGTCGCGCAGGGCGCGAAGCTGGTCGGCCTCGTCCTCGCCGCCGTTGACGAGATCGATGAGGACCAGGTCGGGCTGGGTGCCCGCCGCCTCGACCGCCGGAACACCCTCACGCAGGGTGCCCGCCTCGCCCATCACCTTGAAGGGCGTGTTCTCGAACAGACGCTTCATGCCTTCGCGGAAGAGCTTGTTCGCGTCGATCAGGAAAACGTTCACGGGGTCCATTGTTCCTACCCGCCCTCTGTTTGTTTCAATTCGGTCGTTCGTCTGGCGCCTCCGTGGACATCCGGTCCGGTGGGAGGGCCGCTCTCCGCGGCTGTCCGTTTGGTTCCGGGGTGCCACGATCTGATTGGACCTTACCCCGGATTTGCGGAACAGAAAATTTCCCCAAAGGAAAAACTATGTCTCGCAATGGGCATATGCCCTAAGCCGAAATAAGACAAACCGTCCAACGAACCATTCACGAATGTCCCACGCGGAATAATCATTCGGTTCAGAATTCGGCTCACCCTGTGATTTGTCTGTGACTGCGGGTGATTCTTGGGCTCCTATGGCCGATGTGACTTCGGGCTATTGAGATAAGACCAGCGCTATGGGGTGAGGCATAGCGCTGGTCACGCGTATTTCGGCCCATGGGCCTAGTCCCATGCCGATTGGCGGAGCGTCCCGGCCGTTCCGTCGAGGGAAGGGGTTCGATGGGCCGGGGGGCGTGCTATATACGGTGTCCTCTTTCGACGAAGGGCGTCTCCCGACCGCGGGGGAGCCCGCCCAGGAACTCCGGTGCCGCATGTCCGATCCCTACGCCTACGACGATCCGCTGGGCCATGATCCCCTCAGCCACGCGGGCGCTTCGGCCCCCGCGCCGGCGCAGCGTTTCGCCTATCTGGACGGGCTGAACCCCGTGCAGCGCGAGGCGGTCGAGGCTCTGGACGGCCCGGTTCTGGTGCTGGCCGGCGCCGGCACGGGCAAGACGCGCGTGCTGACCACCCGGCTGGCCCATCTGCTGATGACGCGCCGCGCCGCCGCCTTCCAGATCCTGGCGGTGACCTTCACCAACAAGGCCGCCCGCGAGATGCGGGAGCGCGTCGCCCATCTGATGGGGATCGAACCGGAGGGCTGGTGGCTGGGCACCTTCCACGCCCTGGCCGCGCGCATCCTGCGCCGCCATGCGGAGCTGGTGGGGCTGAAGTCCAACTTCACCATCCTCGACACCGACGACCAGATCCGCCTGATCAAGCAGCTTCTGGAAGCGGCGAACGTCGATTCCAAGAAGTGGCCGGCGCGGCAGGTGCTGGGCGTGATCGAGCGCTGGAAGGACCGCGGCCTGACCCCGGACCGGCTGAACGAGGGCGACGGCGGCGACGTGGCCGGCGGGCGCGTGGTGGCGCTCTACCGCGCCTACCAGGAGCGGCTGCGCACGCTGAACGCCTGCGACTTCGGCGACCTTCTGCTGCACAACATCACGCTGTTCCAGAAGCACCCCGACGTGCTGGCCGAATACCACCGCAAGTTCAAGTACATCCTGGTCGACGAGTATCAGGACACCAACGTCGCCCAGTATTTGTGGCTGCGCATCCTCTCGCAGGCCCACAAGAACATCTGCTGCGTCGGCGACGAGGACCAGTCGATCTACGCCTGGCGCGGTGCGGAGATCGGCAACATCCTGCGCTTCGAGGCCGACTTCCCCGGTGCCAAGGTGGTCAAGCTGGAGCAGAACTACCGCTCCACCGGGCACATCCTGTCCGCCGCCTCCGGCCTGATCGCCAACAACAAGGGGCGGCTCGGCAAGACGCTGTGGACCCAGGCGGACGGCGGCGAGCCGGTGCGCGTGCGCGGCGTCTGGGACGGCGAGGAGGAGGCCCGCTGGGTCGGCGACGAGATCGAGGCGCTGCAGCGCCAGGGCTTCTCGCTCGCCCAGATCGCCGTCCTGGTCCGCGCCGGCTTCCAGACCCGCGAGTTCGAGGAGCGCTTCATCACGCTGGGCCTGCCCTACCGGGTGATTGGCGGCCCGCGCTTCTACGAGCGTCAGGAGATCCGCGACGCGCTGGCCTATCTGCGCGTCGTCAACTCGCCCGACGACGATCTGGCCTTCGAGCGCATCGTCAACGTGCCCAAGCGCGGCGTCGGCCCGGCGGCCCTGCAATGCCTCTATCAGGCGGCGCGCTCGCGCGGGATGCCGCTGACCGAGGCCGGCTGGGCGCTGACCGAGACGGACGAGCTGAAGCCCAAGGTGCGCGGCGTGATGCGCAACCTGCTTCAGGACTTCTTCCGCTGGCGCACCCTGTCGGCGACCATGCCGCACACCGAACTGGCCCGCATGGTGCTGGACGAGTCCGGCTACACCCGCATGTGGCAGGAGGACAAGACGCCCGAGGCGCCGGGCCGGCTGGAGAACCTCAAGGAACTCGTCACCGCCATGGCGGAGTTCGAGAACCTGTCGGGCTTCCTGGAGCATGTCGCCCTGGTCATGGAGAACGCCGAGGCCGCCGGCGTCGATCAGGTCACGGTGATGACCCTGCACGGCGCCAAGGGGCTGGAGTTCGACATGGTCTTCCTGCCCGGCTGGGAGGAGGGCGTGTTCCCCAACCAGCGCGCGCTGGACGAGACCGGCATCGCCGGGTTGGAGGAGGAGCGCCGCCTCGCCTATGTCGGGCTGACCCGGGCGCGCAAGCGGGCCTACATCAGCCACGCGGCCAACCGGCGGCTCTACGGCAATTGGGTCAGCGCCATCCCCTCCCGCTTCGTCGAGGAGATCCCCGGCGGCGACGTCGAGGCGGAGGCGGCGAGCGGTCTCTATCCCGGCGGCGGCTTCGGCGGGGGCGGGAGCTTCCGCGATTCGTCGAGCTACGCCGCCTTCCGCGCCGGCCAGCAGGCGGCGGGCCGCCAGCAGCCCCCGTCGCCGCGCACCATCACGCTGGACAGCGGTTCCTATCAGGTCGCCCCGCGCGCGCGCGCGAACGCGCCCTTCCCGAAGGGGGCGCGGGTGTTCCACCAGAAGTTCGGCTACGGCACCGTCACCTCGGTTGACCAGGACAAGCTGGAGATCGACTTCGACCAGGCCGGCAGCAAGAAGGTGATGGACAGCTTCGTGGTGCCGGCGGAGAAGGCGGGCTGACGAAATCAGGGGGCGGGTTGGTGAGGGCAGGGTGACCGATTGCCGCAGCGCTCCGCCGCGGTGACGATCGTCACAGGTCCGGCGGCGGCGTTCGGCTACTGGTGGGGTTCAGACAGCGCGCCCACAACCACGGAACCCGCCCAGTGTTCGGCAAGAGCAGCACCGCGTTCGAGGTCCAGATCCGCCGCGAGGGCCGCTGGACGATCGAGGGGACCTACGACGACGAGCGCCGGGCCCTGGCCTCCGCCCGCAGTTGGTTGGCGGTCAGCGGGGTGGAGGAGGTCAAGACCCTCAAGTTCCGTTCGCTGGCCGGGCTGTCGCTGGAGACGGTGATCTTCCAGAAGGCCGTTCCGGTGGTGACGGACAAGCCCATGACGCTGGGCGGCACGGCGGAGGGGGCGCCCTACTGCACGGCCCCCGGCGATCTCTACGGGTTCGAGTCGCGGGTGGTCACCGGGCGGCTGCTGCGCCCCTTCCTCGACAAATTCCGCATCACCCCGACCGAGCTTCTCCATTCCTGGACCTACCTGCGCAAACTGGACGAGCAGGGCCTGCTGCTGGGCGCGGCGCTCCAGGCGGTGGCCCGCCACCATGCGGACCGCCACGGCGTCGCGGTGCCGGCGCGGGCGCGCGAGCTGCGGGCCTTTGCCGACGTCGTGATGACCCGCGCCCGCGATTTCCAGGCGGAGCGCAAGGCGCTGCCGGCCTTCGACCCCGCCGACCTGTCCCGCTCCAGCCGGGTCCTTGCCTCGGCGGTGGGGGAGGAGGGGCACGATTTCGCCTTCCTCAGCCAGCTCACCGTTCATCTGGCCGACCGCAATTCGCTGGCCGGCAAGCTGGAGATGCTGCTCGACCTGATCGGGCCGGAGGTCGAGCCGCGGCACCTCGCCCTGCTCGACGGGGTGATGGCCGACGCGCTGGGCTCCGCCGAGCTGGTGAAGGAGCTTCTGGGCGCGCAGCCGAACCTCGCCCTGGGGCTGTGCGCTCTGGCCGACCTGATCCTGGGCCGCGACCCGCAGCCGAAGAGCGAGCCGGTCAGCCCCCTGCTCGCCCATGTCGGGGCGCTGATCGTCCAGGGGCGCGCGCCCTGCTGCCGCGCTGTCCTGCTGGAGCGCATCCAGCACTCGCTGAACGGCACCCAGCCGCTCGACCGCCGCGACCCGAAGAAGGAGGCGCTGCTGGCCGACCACCTCGCCACCCATCTGCGCGATCCGCAGGGGCGCCTGCTCGGCGGCGCCGAGGTCGAGAAGGCGCTGGCCCGCCGCCTGATCCGCCACCGTCAGGCGATCCTGCGCGAGCAGGGGATGCATGACATCGCGGACCGGCTGTCGGGACGGTAACTCCGCCGGCTTCGCCTCACGACGCCGGCGGCGACCCCGGCGGCGACCCCGGCGGCGACCAGGGCAGTTCGGTCAGCGACTTGTCCCGCCGCAGCGCTTCGTAGATCTCCACGCCCTTTCCGCGGTCCGTCTCGCACATCATCATCAGCACGTCGGAGTCGGCGCTGGCCGACGTGCAGACCTTCGAATCCCGGCTGCAGGTCGGCCGCGGGTGCGGCGCCAGCCAATATCCGGGTTGAGCCTTCCGCGCCGCCTCCAAAAAGGCTGTCGTCAGCTTGGCGCTTTCCGCCTCGCTGCCGTCGTTTCGCACCGTGAACAGTGGCGAGTGCACGCTGCTCGAGAACAGGCCCGAACCGGTCATTTGGGCCACGCAGAAGCGCTCGCGCACCGGCGCGGCAGGCAGGACCGGCGCATCGGCGTACACAGCACCCGGCGGCAGGGCCGGGGTGGTGCTGGTGATCGGGCCGACGATCAGCTCGCGCGGCTCGCGGGCGCGCCACAGCTTGACCAGCACGCTCTGCCCGCTGGGCACCGCGCCCAGGACGCGGCGCATCTGCACGGCATCGTCCACCGCCACGCCGTGCACCTCCAGGATCACGTCGCCCGCCCGGATGCCCGACAGCTCGGCCGCCTTGCCCGGTGCCAGCGCCGTCACCACCAGACCGCGCGGCGATTCCAGCCCCAAGGCCTGCACCAGATGGGGGGTCAGGGGCTCCACGGCCGTCCCCATCGCCCCCTGCGGTTCGCGCGCCGCCGCTGGTGCCGGGGCGGAACCGGCCGTGCCGGGCCCGGCGGTGACCGCCGCCGAAGCGGAGCCCGCATTCGCCACCGCCGCGGTGCCCTCCGCCGGGCAGCGCTGCTCCGCCATGAGCTGCCGCACCGCGGTGATGTGGATCATCTGCGCTTGGCGTTCGCTGCCGCTCAGAGTGGGCAGCGGGTCGTTGTAAGCTTTCAGCAGCGCCGCCAGCGTCGGGCAATCCGTCCCTCGGTAGGCGGCGGCGACATCGGCCGTCATCGACGCTTCCGACGGCCCGCTCACCGAGCCTGCCGCTCCGATCGCCAGCCCGACCGGATCGAGCGCGCAGCCCGACACCATCACCGCCCCGGAAATCGCCAGCAGCGCGGTCATCCACGCCCTGGCCGCTTTGCAAACACGCTGCATCAAGCCCGTCTCCCCCTGCACCCGCAAAACAGCCTCCTGCGGACCTCGGGTCCGCTTGTCCCCGGGCGCAGTGTGCCCGCTCAAAAGTGGTAAGAAAAGCGGCGGCAAGCCTGTGCCGTGCTTTCGTCGGCCAAAACGTCGCACCCTGCGGTCGATCCAGCGCGACGGACCCGTTTCCGGATGCGGCAGCCCTGTGCGGCGATGGAGCCGTGCGTCCGGCCGCAGGAAATCTTTGTGTCGCCGCGTCTCTGTGGTTAAGTCTCCCACCAGACAATGACCACCCCATCATCGGCGACCTTCCCCATGTCCTCCTCCAAGCTCTGGCGCATCGCGCTCGTCATTCCCGAAGCCCACGCCCCCGCGTTCGCCGAGGCGATTGGCGACCACGCCGACGCGGTGTCCACCTTCGAGCTGGAGGAACACGGCGATTGGCTGGTCGAGGCGACGGTCTACGGGCAGCCGGACGAGCCGCGGCTGAACGCCCGCGTCGCCGTGCTGGCCGAGGCCGTGGGCATCCCCGAGCCGAAGCTGATCGTCGAGGAGTTGCCCCTCATCGACTGGGTGTCGCACAGCTATCAGGGTTTTCCGCCGATCCAGGCCGGGCGCTTCTTCGTCCACGGCTCCCACCATGAGGGGCTTGTCCCGGCGGGCAGCATCCCGCTGCTGGTCGACGCCGCCACCGCCTTCGGCACCGGCGAGCATGGCTCGACCAAGGGCTGCCTGATGGCGCTGGACCGGCTGGCCCGGCGGATGAGCCTGCCGCGCGCCGGGCGTGGCGGGGCGCTCGACATGGGTTGCGGCTCGGGCATCCTGGCGCTGGCCGTGACCAAGCGCTGGCGGGTCCCCGTCACCGCCGTGGACATCGACCCGGAGGCGGTGCGCGTCACCCGCGTCAACGCCGCCCTCAACGGGGTGAAGGCCCGCATCCGCTCGCAGGGCGGCGACGGCTACCACACCGCCATCGTGGGCAGGCACAAGCCCTACCGCCTGATCACCGCCAACATCCTGGCCCGCCCGCTGGCCCGCATGGCGCCGCAGCTGAAGCGGCATCTGCAGCGCGGCGGCGTGGCCGTGCTGGCCGGCCTGCTGAACCGGCAGGAACGCCACGTCATCCAGGCGCACCGCACGCAGGGCCTGCATCTGGTTGCGCGCATCCCGGTCGGCGAATGGACCACCCTTGTGGTGAAGCGCCCGAAGCGGAAAGCCGTAAAGGGCTGACACCCCTGGATTTCGGTCCTCCCGCCGCCAATGTCTTGCGGACATATGGACGATCTGCGGAGGACCGATGCTGAACCGGATCAGGGCGCTGTTCCAGGAGAACGACCCCGGCGACGACCGCCACAGGCTGGAGGCCGCCGCCGCCGCCCTTCTGGTCGAGGCCGCACGCACCGACAACACCATTTCCCCGGCGGAGCGCGAGCGCATCCTCGACGTCACGCGCCGCCACTTCCATCTGAGCGAGGAAGAGGCGCAGGACCTGCTGTCCGCCGCCGTGTTCGACACGGAGGGCGCCTCGCCCTACTACCGCTACGTCACGGTGATCAACGACCATTGCCCGCCGGACAAGCGGCTGTGGATCATCGAGATGCTGTGGGAGGTCGCCTACGCCGACGGCGAGCTGAACGACCTGGAGGCGAATCTGCTGCGCCGCATCGGCGGCCTGCTGCACGTTCCCGACGTCGACCGCGGCCTTGCACGCAAGCGCGTCCTGGAGCGGCTGGGCCTGCCCGACGATTCGGGGCTGTAGAGCCGTCCGGGGGCTTTCGCGCGGCTATGCCCTTTCCCGCGCTTGCGCGGTGGGGCGTCCCTGCCTAGCCTGTCGCGGTCGGCTTCACCGGATGAGGATCAGCCCCCGTGTCCAGCGCTTACCGCGGCGACGAAACCCTGGCGCAGCTCCTGGCCCGAGCGGGCCTGCCCCAAACCCCCGCGGACATCCGCGGCCTCGTCGCCGGGGTGCTTGCCGCGCCGGAGGGGGAGGACCCCGACGGCTGGATGGTTCTGGTCGGGGCAAGCCTTCCCGAGGATCTCGCCGGGCAGCTCCGCGCCCTGAAGGCCGAACTTGCCGACAGCTGTCTCGCCGCTGGCCGCGCCGCCGGGGCGCCGGATTACGCCGCCCGCATCGCCGCCCTGCGCGGCGTCCTGGCGCGCGCCGACCTCGACGGCTTCATCGTGCCGCGCGGCGACGAGCATCAGGGCGAGTATGTGCCGCCGCGCGCCCAGCGCCTCGCCTGGCTGACCGGCTTCACCGGGTCGGCGGGCCACGCCATCGTGGGGCGGCAGCGCGCCGCCCTCTTCGTGGACGGGCGCTACACCCTGCAGGTCCAGGCGGAGGTGTCGGGCGACCTCTACGAATACCGGCATCTGGTCGACGATCCGCTGACCGAATGGGCGGGGGAGGCGCTGCCGCGCGGCGGACGGCTCGGCTACGATCCGTGGCTGCACACCGCCGGCTGGGTGGAGCGCACCCGCCAGCAGCTGGAGCGCATCGGCCTGTCGCTGGTGCCCTGCCCGGACAACCCGGTGGACCGCGTGTGGACGGACCAGCCGCCGCCTCCGCTGGCTCCGGTGGTCGCCCAGGACATCGCCTTCGCCGGGGACAGCGCCGCCGACAAGCGCGCCCGCATCGCCGGCGACCTGACGCGCAACGGAATCGGCGCCGTGGTGCTGACCCAGCCCGACTCCATCGCGTGGCTGCTCAACCTGCGCGGCGCGGACGTGCCCTGCACGCCGCTGCCGCTGTCCTTCGCGATCCTGAAGGACGACGGGCAGGTGGACCTGTTCATCGACCGCCGCAAGTTGGCGCCGGGCGTGGAATCCCACCTTGGCAATCAGGTCGCCGTGCGCGCGCCCGACGAGTTGGGCGCCGCGCTCGACGGGCTGGGGCGCGAGGGGCGCAAGGTGATGGCCGACCCGGCCGGCACATCGGCCTGGATCTTCGACCGGCTGCACATGGCCGGCGCCAAGCTGGAGCGCGACCCCGACCCCTGCGCCCTGCCCAAGGCCTGCAAGAACGAGGCGGAGCTGGCCGGCACCCGCGCCGCCCACGCCCGCGACGGCGCGGCGCTCGTCCGCTTCCTGCACTGGCTGTCGCAGGAGGCGCCGTCGGGCACCGTGACGGAGATCGCGGCGGCGGAGCGGCTGCTGGCCTTCCGCCGCGCCAACGACCGCTTCCGCGGCCTCAGCTTCGACACGATCTCCGGGGCCGGGCCGAACGGCGCCATCGTCCATTACCGGGTGTCGGAGGCGACCGACCGCCGGCTGGAGCCGGGCAGCCTGTTCCTGCTGGACAGCGGCGCCCAGTATCAGGACGGCACCACCGACGTGACGCGCACCATCGCCATCGGCGCGCCGACCCCGGAAATGCGCGAGCGCTTCACCCTGGTCCTCAAGGGCCACATCGCCGTCAGCACGGCGCGCTTCCCGCGCGGCACCACGGGGTCGCAGCTCGACACGCTGGCCCGTCTGCCCCTGTGGTCGCTGGGGCTGGACTACGACCACGGCACCGGCCACGGGGTGGGCAGCTACCTGTCGGTGCATGAGGGGCCGCAGCGGATCTCCAAGGTGCCGAACAGCGTGGCGCTGCAGCCCGGCATGATCCTGTCCAACGAGCCCGGCTACTACAAGACCGGCGCCTATGGCATCCGCATCGAGAACCTGATCGTCGTCCAGCCGCTCGACCTGCCCATGGCGGAGCGGCCCATGCTGGGGTTCGAGGTGCTGACCCTGGCCCCGATCGACCGCAATCTGGTCGAGCCGGCGCTGCTGACCCAGGCGGAGATCGCCTGGTTGAACGCCTACCACACCCAGGTGCGCGAGGCGCTGGAGCCGCGGATCGCGGGTGAGGAGGGCGGTGCCGTGACGCAGTGGTTGAGGCAGGCGACCTCCCCGATCATCGATTGAGGGCGATGGCCCGGGGTGGACCATTGCCGGTGGGTGGGGCGTATGGAGCGAGAATCAGCCCGTGCGTTCGCCTGTGAAATCTGGCAAGGTCCCCACCCGGCGCAGGGGCATGCCTGTTCGGGCCGCCGCCGGACGCTCGCCCGTGCCCTCAAACGATGCCTCATCGCGTCGGGGCGCGGCGGAAATTCGGCGGTCTTGGTAACCCGATATTTACGGGCGTGCGTCACTGTCGCCGTGAGGGATGACTTTTCGGCAGACTTAAGGCATCACAGTCGGACCAGACCGACCTCGGCGCACGCCATGCCGCGCCGGGCGGGCTGAACGCCGGGCCGGGGCCTAGCAACGGAAGAATGCGGAGACGCGTAGATGAAGATCCTTGTCGTCGATGACTACGCCACCATGCGGCGCATCGTGCGGAACCTCCTGACCCAGATCGGCTACACGGACATCGACGAGGCCGGCGACGGCGTCTCGGCCCTGCAGAAGCTGCGCGAGAGCAAGTTTGGCCTCATCATTTCCGACTGGAACATGGAGCCGATGACCGGTCTGCAGCTCCTCAAGGAGATCCGCGCCGACGCCAAGCTCGCCTCGACCCCGTTCATCATGGTCACCGCCGAAAGCAAGACCGAGAACGTGATCGCCGCCAAGCAGGCCGGTGTGAACAACTACATCGTCAAGCCTTTCAACGCCGACACCCTGAAGCAGAAGATTCAGGCCGTCATCGGCGGGTAAGGAGTGGTTGGGTTGGATCAGCTTCCGCAGCTTTCCGAGGAAGAGTTCGACCAGATCGAGGAAGCGATCGCCCGCACCACAAAGGGGCGAGCCTTCCTGCGCCGCTTCCACCGCCGGGCCCATGGGGCCGCGGCGGAGGAGGTGCGCAGCATGCTGCTGGAGTTCCGCAACTCCTGGCATCAGCAGAACGAAGTGGTGGAAGCGGCCAAGCACGTCGAAGTGCTGCGGCTCGAACTGATGGAGATGGCGGCCTCCATCGAGCAGGCGCGGCGCGAGGTCGCAGCCCTGCGTCCGCCCGACGGCGGCGGCGACAAGATCACGTCGGCCACCAACGAACTGGACGCCATCGTTATCTCGACCGAACGCGCGTCCTTCGAGATCCTGAACGCCGCCGAACGGCTGATGGATCTGTCGGGCAAGCTGAAGGCGGATGGCGCCGACCCCGGCCTGTGCTCCGAGATCGAGGGGGAGGTGACCAACATCTTCACCGCCTGCTCGTTCCAGGACCTGACCGGCCAGCGCACCAGCAAGGTGGTCAACGCGCTCCGCTACATCGAGCAGCGCGTCAACGCGATGATCAACATCTGGGGCGTCGAGAAGCTCGCCGGCCTTCAGATCGCGCAGGAAAACACGGACACCCGGCCCGACTCCCATCTGCTGAACGGTCCCCAGCTCGACGGCCTCGGCGTCAGCCAGGCCGACGTGGACAGCATGTTCGACAGCCCGGCGATGGCGGCACCGCCGCCGCCGGCTCCCGAACCGCCACCCGCTCCCGCTCCGGCCCCCGCCCCGGCGGCCCAGACCGGAGCCAAGGCGAGTCAGGCCGATATCGACAGCCTGTTCGACAGCCCGGCCCCGGCCCCTGTGCCGGCCGCTCCGGCGAAGGCGAGCCAGGCGGACATCGACAGCCTGTTCGACAGTCCGGCTCCGGCCGCGGCTCCGCCGGTTCCCGCCCCGGCTCCGGCTGCGGCCCCCGCCGCCAAGAAGCCGGTGCCGAAGCCCGCCTCGGCGGCCAAGCCCGCCCCCAAGCCGGTTGCCAAGCCGGCGGCCGCCCCGCCGCCCGCGGCGGACGAGCCTCCGGCGCCATTGGATCAGGCGGCGATCGACGCCCTGTTCGGCTGACCTCACGGTCAACAAGACGGTTCGGCGTCGGATTTGTGAAGAGTTGCCGCCGCTCCAATCGGCGGGCGAATTGGGACATGAAGTTTGCTATGACGATCGTCGCCCGCCGGGCCGATGCCGGCCTTGGCGGGCAGTCCTGACCAGACGGGCCGGCGTGCACGGACGCCCCGGACGTCCCTTCGGAAAGAGGCGCAGCCCGCATGAGGAATCTCTCGAAACCCTTCATGGCGGAGCTTCAGAAGGCTCGCCGGACCGGCAATCCTTATCAGGCGGTGGTGGATGACGCCTCCGCCCTGGCGCCGGCGCTGGCGTCGCTGCCGTCCGGCCCGGTCACGGTGGACAACAGCGACGTCATCCGCGCCATCAGCGACCTCGGCGCGAAGCTCGACCGCTTCCTGACCATGGACGCCCAGCAGATCGACCAGATCCAGGTCGAGATCGCCGACATCTCGGGCCGGATCAAGGCGACCAAGGTGGAGATGGCGGCCATCCGCCACCCGCTGGCCGGCGACGACAAGTTCGTGCAGGCATCGCAGGAACTGAACGCCGTCGTCTCGGCGACGGAGGCCGCGACCAACACCATCATGGCCTGCGCCGAGGAGCTGGAGGAGGTCGTTCACGAACTGAAGTCCTCGCTGCCGGAGGGCTACCACGCCGACCGCGTCAACGACATGAACGACGTGATCGTCCGCATCTACGAGGCCTGCAACTTCCAGGACCTGACCGGCCAGCGCATCACCAAGGTCGTCCGCGCCCTGTCCTTCATCGAAGAGCGCGTCGACGCGATGATGAGCCACTGGAACAAGCGCGAGTTCGAGGCGATGCCCCTGCCGCCCACCGTCACCAAGATGGACGAGACGCTGGAGCTGCACGGCCCGGCCGACCATCAGGAGATGGGCAACATCAGCCAGGCCGACATCGACGCCCTGTTCGGCTGACCGGACCACCATTCGGGCCTCCGTTCCGGAGAGCCCGGCCGCCTCACGGCGGCGAGGTTCGAAATTTGTTCGCCGAAGCGGCTTGCCGCCCCCGCGCCCCGGCGTGCTATATAGGGCCAACTTCGAAAGCACCGCGACGACCATGCCCTGCCGTTTTTCCCGTCTGCCGCTTGCGGCCCTCCTCCTGGCTTCCGCCCTGACCGCCTGCTCCTCGACCAAACCCGAGGACCAGTATGTCGAGCGTCCGGCCGAGCAGATCTACCAAGAGGCCGACGCCGCCATGCGGGAGGAGCGGTTCAAGGTGGCCGCCAAGCTCTATGACGAGGTGGAGCGCCAGCACCCCTATTCCGAATGGGCGGGCAAGGCGCAGATCATGGCGGCCTACGCCCATTACCAGGATCTGAAGTACGACGACGCGATCCTGGCGCTCGACCGCTACATCCAGCTTCATCCGGGCAGCCCCGACGTCTCCTACGCCTACTACATGCGGGCGCTGTCCTATTACGAGCAGATCACCGACGTCCGCCGCGACCAGCGCATGACCCGTCTGGCGCTGGACGCGCTGTCGGAAGTCGTGCGCCGCTTCCCGGACAGCCAGTACGCCCGCGACGCCAAGATCAAGATCGACCTGACCAACGACCATCTCGCCGGCAAGGAGATGGAGGTCGGGCGCTTCTATCTGAAGCAGGGTCAGTACACCGCCGCCATCGGCCGGTTCCGCATGGTGATTGAAAACTACCAGACCACCTCCCACGTCCCTGAGGCGCTGCACCGGCTGGTGGAGTGCTATCTGGCGCTGGGAATCACGGACGAGGCGAAGACCGCCGCCGCCGTGCTCGGCCACAACTTCCCCGGCAGCGAATGGTACACGGACAGCTACGCACTGCTGGTGGACGCCAACGTGCGTCCGGAGCGAAACGAGAAGTCTTGGATCAGCAGAGCCTGGAGCTCCCTGTTCTAGGACGATCCATGCTGGCGTCGCTGACGATCCGGGACGTGGTCCTGATCGAACGGCTGGGGCTGGGCTTCCGCAAGGGTCTGTGCGTCCTCACCGGCGAGACCGGTGCGGGCAAGTCGATCCTGCTCGATGCGCTGGGCTTGGCGCTGGGCGCGCGGGCCGATTCGGGCCTCGTCCGCCATGGCGCCGATCAGGCGTCGGTGACGGCGGAGTTCGATCTGTCCGGCGACCACCCGGCGCTCGCCATCCTCAGGGAGCAGGGGCTCGACCCCGAGGAGCGGCTGGTCGTCCGCCGCACCGTCAGCGCCGACGGCCGCAGCCGCGCCTGGGTCAACGACCAGGCGGTCGGCGTCGGCCTGCTGAAGCGGCTGGGCGAGGAGCTGGTCGAGGTTCATGGCCAGTTCGACACCCACGGCCTCCTGAATCCGCAGACCCATCGCGGCGTGCTGGACGCCTACGCCGGACTGTCCGGCCAGGCCGCCCAGGTCGCCGCCGCCCACCGCGCCTGGAGGCAGGTCGAGGACGCGCGCGCCAACGCCGCCGCCGAGATCGCCCGCGCCCGCTCGGAGGAGGAGTATCTCCGCCACGCCGTGGCCGAGCTGGACGCGCTGGCCCCCAAGGCCGGCGAGGAGGAGGAACTGGCCGAGACCCGCGCCGTGCTGATGCACCGGGAAAAGCTGGTCGACGCCCTGAACGCCGCCTATGGGGAGCTGTCGGGCGACCGCGGGGTGGAGCGCGCCCTGTCCTCGGCCATCCGCACGCTGAGCCGGATCGCCGACAAGGCCGCCGGCAAGCTGGATCCGGTCATCGCCGCCCTGGACCGCGCCGCGACCGAGGCGGGGGAGGCCATCGCCGGGCTCCAGGCCGTGTCCTCCGACGTGGACATGGACCCGCAGGCCCTGGAGAAGCTGGAGGAGCGGCTGTTCGCCCTGCGCGCCGCCGCCCGCAAGCACGGGGTGGACGTGGACGCGCTGGCCCCCTTGCGCAAGGACATGGCCGACCGGCTGCTGCTGATCGAGGACCAGGGCGATCTGCTGGCCCGCCTCGCCCGCGAGGCGGAGGTCGCCCGCGACGCCTACCGCAAGGCCGCCGAGTCGCTGAGCCGTGAGCGCCAGCAGGCCGCCGGGCGGCTGGACGCCGCCGTCGCCACGGAACTCGCTCCGCTGAAGCTGGAAAAGGCGAAGTTCCGCACGCTGGTCGAGCCGCTGGCCGACGAATCGGACTGGACGGCGTCGGGCATGGACCGCGTGGCCTTCCAGGTCGCCACCAACCCCGGATCGCCCCCCGGCGCGCTGAACAAGATCGCGTCGGGCGGCGAACTGGCGCGCTTCATGCTGGCGCTGAAGGTGGTTCTGGCCCAGACCTCGACCGTCGGCACGCTGGTGTTCGACGAGGTGGACACCGGCATCGGCGGCGCCGTCGCCGCCGCGGTGGGCCAGCGTCTGGCGACTCTCGGCAACGGGCTCCAGGTGCTGGTCGTCACCCACAGCCCGCAGGTCGCCGCCCGCGGCTCCATCCACCTCAAGGTCCAGAAGTCGGTGAAGGGCGAGCAGGTGACGACCGGCGTGGTCGAACTGGACGGTGACGACCGTCGCGAGGAGATCGCCCGCATGCTGTCCGGCGCCACCGTCACCGCCGAGGCCCGCGCCGCCGCCGACAGCCTGATCGCCGGGCGGGGGTAGCGAAACGCCTCTATCCCCTCTCCCCTCTGGGGAGAGGGTTAGGGTGAGGGGGATGTGCGTGGCGCCACGTTCGGCACAAGCGCAACCCCCTCACCGGCCCTTTGGGCCACCCTCTCCCCGGAGGGGAGAGGGCTATCCTCCGTCCAGGTCACAGCAATCGCCCGCAGGGGTCATACGGCGGCCACAGCAAAACACGCATAGTCCAGCCTTGCGCGTCCGGAAACGGGCGCTGTTCTCCCAAGAACGAACAAGGTTGGCAAGATGTCGAACAGCTCCGCTTCCGCCGGCAACGTCGTCGTGATCGACAGCGGCCTGTCCTCCGCCTGGAACACGGGCCGGCTGGTCTACCAGCATGACTTCTACGGAAACGACAACGACGTCATGGTCGCCAACGCGAACACGCACGGCGCCTTGGTCACCGCAGAGATCCTAGAGAACGCGCCCGACGTCGGCATCATCGCGCTGAAGGTCATGCCCGACGACGGCAGCGGCGCCAGCGAGGCCAACATCGAGAAGGCCCTGCAATGGGTCGTCGCCAACGCCGACGCCTACAACATCACGGCGGTGAACCTGTCGCTGGGCGGCGGCGCGCAGACGAGCGCGGCCACCACCTCCATTTCCGACGAACTGGCGGCGCTCGCCGCCAAGCGCGTTCTGACCGTGGCCGCCGCCGGCAACAGCGGCGACGGCGGGGTGTCGCAGAGCGTGTCCAGCTACTCGGCCGACGTGAACCAGATCTGCGTCTCGGCCTCCACCGGCGACGGCGCCTTCCCGTCCTGGGCGCAGCGCAGCCCGACCCTGACCGACGTCTGCGCCGACGGCACCGACGTGCGGATCACCAATCTCTCGGGTGTCACCTACACGGCCAACGGCTCCTCCTTCGCCGCCCCGGCGGTCACCGCGGCGGCGGCGCAGGCGCAGCAGGCGTGGGTGGAGCAGACCGGCACCCGGCTGACCCAGGGGGAGTTCCTCGATCTCGCCCGCAGCACCGGCAAGGCCATGGGCACCGCCGGCTATTTCGAGCTGGACACCGACGCCCTGCTCGCCAAGATCGCCCAGTCCGCCCCGGTTCCCACGGCGCAGAGCGCCACGACGATCACCGTCAACGCCTCCGGCGCACCGGCGGGCGGGGTGAACGCCCATTTCAAGCTGCTGGTGGACGGCAAGACGGTGGGGCAGGCCACGGTGGATTCGGCGGCCAAGGATTACAGCTTCACCGCCAACCTGACCGCCGACCAGGCGCACAAGGTGCAGGTCCAGTACGACAACGACGGCTTCGTGAACGGCCAGGACCGCAACCTGTTCGTCAACAAGGTCGCCATCAACGGCACCGCCCACAGCCCGACCGCCGCCAACGTCACCTATGACAAGGGCGCACTCGACGGCAAGGACGTGGTGAAGGGCCAGTCGTCGATGTGGTGGGGCGGCACGCTCGTGGTCGACGCTCCGGCGAAGGATTTTCCGGCTCAGGATGCGCCCGCCAACACGACGATCACCGTCAACGCCTCCGGTGCCGCGGCGGGCGGGGTGAACGCCCATTTCAACCTGTTGGTGGACGGCAAGGCCATCGGCGGCGCCACGGTCGGCACCGCGGCCAAGGACTTCACCTTCGCCACCAACCTGACCGCCGATCAGGCCCACAAGGTGCAGGTCCAGTACGACAACGACGCCGTGGTGAACGGGCAGGACCGCTCGCTGTTCGTCAACAAGCTCACCATCAACGGCCATGCCGTCGCTCCCACGGCGTCGAACGTCACCTACGACAAGGGCGCTCTCGACGGGAAGGACGTGGTGAAGGGGCAGGCCGGCCTGTGGTGGAACGGCACGCTGGTGGTCGACGCCGACAAGTCATGGTTTCCCTCCGCCGGGACGGCCGCCGTGGCGTCGGCCCTGTCCGCGAGCCAGTCCGCGGACGGGCAGGACACCGTGTGGCAGCATCTCGTCGCCCAGGGGCTGGAGGCTGCGGCGCCGGTCCATGCGGATGCCGCCTTCGCCATGGCGGACGTCGGCCTGACCGCGGATGCCTATGCCCACGCCGCGCTGATGGACCATCATCCCGACCCGCTGCACCCGTTCGACGCCGCCTGAGGCGGGGCGCCCGTCACGCCGCCTGGTGCAGGGGCATCATGTGTGATACCAAGGGCGCTTGATGCCTATTCCATCAAACGCCCTTGGTTCGACCCGGCAGCACATTGCGCAGCAATGTGCGAGAGGGTCATACGGCCGACCGATCATGGAAGCATCATGCGCCGGCCGTATGACAGGGCGCCTGTCCGGCACGGCGCGCAACTCCTCCGTCGTCCCGATCAACTGAGCGGGGGTGTGGAAGGCGTCATCGACCGACGCCATGACCGACCGCGCGCCATCGGCCAGTCGGCGGACTGGCTGGCCTCTTATTGGAATTGTTTGCGGATTGGCACCGTTGTGTGCGGCAAGCGGGCGCAGGCCCAGGCCGGTGTCAGGCGGCGCGTTTCCAGGGCTGCCAACCGCCCAGGCGCAGTCCGACGGCGATGCCCGTAAAGGGAATCCGCAGTTCCAAATCCCGCGGTTGGAAGAAGGTCAGGCGTTCCGGTGCGCCGGTGGGGCCGTATTCCAGGCGCGCGCCCTTCGGCTCCTCGGCGAACTCGTCGCTCATCACCTGCCAGATCTCCAGGTCGTCGCCGTGGTTGGAGATCTTGTACTGACCGCAGCGCCAGACCGGGGCCTCGCCCACGCCGCCCTCGACCACCTTCTTGTCGCCGTCCATCTTCACGTCGCCCACTCCGGCGGCGCGGCCCGACATCGACGGCCCCTGGCTTTCCGCGCGGAAGCCCAGCCGCAGCCAGGCGGAGCGGGTGCGCGGAATCATGCGGCGCAGCAGGCGCGCGTCCGCCGTCGCGAAATGGTCGGGATCGTCGTACAGAATGCGGTCGAGCGCCGCGGCGATGACGAATCGATCGTCGATGGTCAGGCTGCCGGCGGTCGCACGGCTGGTCGGCTCGGTCATACAGCACATCCGTTCACGGGCGCCGGCTCATCATACACGCAACCCTCGCGCCCCCGCACCTTTCCAGGTCTGCTCAAGGTCTGCGGTTTCAAGGTTGGTGCGATGGGGGCCAAATGCCAGACCGGCTCAGGCCGGACTCCACGGCACGCCCCCGCGGCGCTATGCTGCGCCCCCGGCGGCGCCCGCCGATCCACAGCACCGTCCCCCAGCGTCATCCCCATAAGAAGGCACCGAAGAGACCCGCCATGAACGACCTGTTCGATACCCCCGCCGCGCTCCGCAGCATCCCCGTGGAGGAGCTGACGGTGGAGCAGGCGCAGGCGGAACTGGCCGCGCTGGCCCAGGAGATCGCCCACCACGACCGGCTCTATCACCAGCAGGACAAGCCGGAGATTTCCGACGCCGCCTATGACGCGCTGGTCCGCCGCAACAACGGGGTCGAGGCGCGCTATCCGGAGCTGCGCCGGGCCGATTCGCCCTCGCTGCGCGTCGGCGCCGCCCCGGCGGCAGCTTTCCGCAAGGTGCGCCACGCGCTGCCCATGCTGTCGCTTGGCAACGCCTTCGAGCCGGAGGAGGCGCACGAGTTCGTCGCCCGCGTCCGCCGCTTCCTCGGCTTGTCCGACGACGCCCCGCTGGAGTTTGTCGCCGAGCCGAAGATCGACGGGCTGTCCTGCTCGCTGCGCTACGAGAACGGCCGGCTGGTGCTGGCCGCCACCCGCGGCGACGGCACGGAGGGCGAGGACGTGACCGCCAACGTCCGCACCATCAGGGACGTGCCGCAGACCCTGGAGGCGCCCTATCCCGCCGTTCTGGAGGTGCGCGGCGAGGTCTACATGAACCGCGACGACTTCTTGGGCATGAACCGCGCCTACGCGGAGCGGGGCGAGGACCTGTTCGCCAACCCGCGCAACGCCGCCGCCGGTTCGCTGCGCCAGAAGGATTCGACGATCACCGCGTCGCGCCCGCTCTGCTTCTTCGGCTACGCCCTGGGTGAGCTGTCGGAGCCGATCGCCGACACCCAGTGGGGCATCCGCGAGCGGTTGCGCGGCTGGGGCTTCTCGCTGAACCGCCCGGCCAACCTGTGCGACGGCGCCGAGGCGCTGCTGACCCATTACCGCAAGATCGGCGAGGAGCGCTCGGCGCTGCCCTTCGACATCGACGGGGTGGTCTACAAGGTCAACAGCCTGGAGCTTCAGCAGCGGCTGGGCTTCGTCAGCCGGGCGCCGCGCTGGGCCATCGCCCACAAATTCCCGGCGGAGCAGGCGCAGACCCGGCTGAAGGGAATCACCATCCAGGTCGGCCGCACCGGCGCCCTGACCCCGGTGGCCGAGCTGGAGGACATCACCGTCGGCGGCGTGGTGGTCAGCCGCGCCACCCTGCACAACGAGGATGAGATCGCCCGCAAGGACGTCCGCATCGGCGATCTGGTGACCGTTCAGCGGGCCGGCGACGTGATCCCGCAGATCGTCGGGGTGGTGGAGGGGCAGCGACCCGACGACGCCGTGCCCTACGTCTTCCCCGACCATTGTCCGGTCTGCGGCAGCCTCGCCGTGCGCGAGCCGGACGAGGCGGTGCGCCGCTGCACCGGCGGCCTGATCTGCGCCGCCCAGGCCAAGGAGCGGCTGCGCCATTTCGTGTCGCGCAACGCCTTCGACATCGAAGGGCTGGGCGAGAAGACCATCGAGGAGTTCTGGGAGGACGGGCTGATCCGCTCCCCCGTGGACATCTTCACGCTGGAGCGCCGGGTGACGGCGGGGGAGATCGCCATCCTCGGCCGTCCGGGTTGGAAGGAGAAGTCGGTCGAGAACCTGTTCGCCGCCATCAACCAGCGGCGCGAGCGCATCGACCTGCACCGCTTCATCTTCGCGCTGGGCATCCGCCACATCGGCGAAGTGACCGCCAAGTCGCTGGCCCGCCAGTACGGCTCGATCGACGGCTGGCTGGAGGGGATGGAGCGCGCCGTCGCCAACATGCCGGGCGAGGCGTGGCGCGACCTGCACGCGCTGAACGGTCTCGGCCCGGTGAAGGCCGACGCTCTGCTCGCCTGGTTCGCCGATCCGGAGAACCTGCCGAAGCTGGACTTCTACGCCGGTCAGGAGGCGCTGCGGCTGGACAGCGTGATCAAGCTGCTGGGCATCAAGAAGGTGGACAGCCGCGCCGCCCAGGCGCTGGCCGAACGCTACGGCGCCCTGGAGGACTGGAAGGCGGCGATGCTCGCCGCGGTCGCCGCGCAGCCCGGTCCCGGCTGGGGCGAACTGGTCGCCATCCCCGACGTCGGCGAGGTCGCCGCGGAGGAACTGGCCGGCTTCTTCCAGGAGGAGCGCAACCGCGCCATCATCCACGACCTGCGCGCCGCGGGCGTGCGGGTGGCCGACGCCGAACGCCCGAAGGCGGCCAGCGGCTCCCCCGTCGCCGGCAAGACGGTGGTCTTCACCGGCACGCTGGAGACCATGACCCGCACCGAGGCCAAGACCCGCGCGGAGTCGCTGGGGGCCAAGGTCGCCGGCTCGGTCTCGGCCAAGACCGACTACGTCATCTGCGGTGCGGACGCGGGCAGCAAGGCCACCAAGGCGCGCGACCTGGGCGTGACCATCCTCAGCGAGCAGGAGTGGGCCGAACTGATCGCCGGTTGACGGGGGACGGCAGGGGAGAGGTGGAAGGGGAGGGGCGGCGCGGCCGAGTGCCGCGTTGACGCTCCTCGCCGCCGGTTCCATAAAAGGGGCTAAGCACCATAAGAAAAACGAGACGGGGGATCGCTATGGACTCCATTCAATGGTCGCGCTGGATGAGCGTCGGCATCGAAGAACTCGATGAGGATCATCGCGTTCTTGTCGACATCGTCAACAAGCTGGGTGCGGACGAAAACCGCGCCTCTCCTGACGTTGTCGAAGCGATCCTCGACGAGCTGATCCACTACACCAAGGATCATTTCGCACGCGAAGAAGCGCACATGGCCCAGGCCAACTATCCGACCTTCGCCGCGCACAAGGCCCTGCACGACACGTTGACGCGCAACGTCGAATCCTACCGTGAACGCTTCCACGCCCAGCGCGACACCATCACCGGAAACGAGGTGTTCGAATTCTGCGCCGACTGGCTGGGCAAGCACATCCTGAAGGAAGACACCCGCTTCGGCGCCTACGCCGCGGAGCAGTGAGTGAGTGTCCCTCTCCCCTCCGGGGAGCGGGTATTTCGATACCGCGCCTCAGTCGACATCTCAAGAACACCAAATAAAATATTGATATAATTTAATATTTTATCAATCCCCAGTGCCGCGCGCAAAAATCCTGTCCCTCACTCCCCCGGAAGGGGAGGGGAGTGCGCGCGAAACTCCTCAGGCGCGAATCCGAGAGGGGAGGGGGTGCGCAAAACGAAAATGCCCTCCCCGGAAGGGGAGGGCAGGGGCAAAACCGACGTGTGAGGCGCGTCTCAGGCGACGGCGAGCCGCTCGGCCGTGTGCCAGGCGGCGCCCGGCAGCGCCGTGCTCGGCGGGGTCTCGTAGCACCAGGCGCTGGCGTCGGCGAACAGCGCGTGCAGGAGCTGGTTGTTCAGGGCGTGGCCGGACCGGACACCGTGGAAGTGACCGATGAACATCGCGCCGGCCAGATAGAGGTCGCCGACCGCGTCGAGGATCTTGTGGCGCACGAACTCGTCGTCGAAGCGCAGGCCGCCTTCGTTCATCACCTCGTCGCCGGAGATGACCACCGCGTTGTCCAGCGAACCGCCGCGGGCGAGGCCCATCTTGCGCAGCCCCTCGACCTCGTGCAGGAAGCCGAAGGTGCGGGCGGCGCTGATCTCGTCGCGGAAGGTCTCGGCGTCCAGTTCCACCTCGTGGCTCTGCTGGGCGATGGCCTTGCTCGCGAAGTCGATCTCGAAGCTGAAGCCCGTCGTGTGGTCCGGCGTGAAGGTGGCGCTCTTGTTGCCCTCGGTCACGGTGACCGGCTTCAGGATGCGGATGGCCCGGCGCGGCGCGTTCTGCGACACGGTGCCGACGCGCTCGATGGCCTCCACGAAGGGGGCGGCGCTGCCGTCCATGATCGGCACCTCGATGTTGTCCAGCGCGACCAGGGCGTTGTCCACGCCGCAGCCGGCCAGCGCCGACATCAGATGCTCGATGGTGCCGATGGTGGTGCCGTGGGCGTTGCCGATAACCGTGCACAGCTTGGTGTCGACCACATGGTCCCAGCGTGCCGGGATCACGGCGGCGGGGCCGCTGAGGTCGGTGCGCCGGAAGACGATGCCGGTGTTCGGCTCGGCCGGGGAAATCGTCAGGGTGACCGTCGCGCCCGTATGCAGCCCGACGCCGGAGCAACGCACCGGCTTCGCCAGGGTACGCTGCAGCATGCCTTCGGTCTTGATGCGATTCTGAGCCACGGTGTCTGTCCCGTTTCAATCTTGGTCTTGTGCGGTCGGTCCGCGACTTGCCGCCGGTCTCCTTGGGGAGGGGGGCGGGTCAGCGCTTATGACCACATATGCTAGGTATCATTGGCCCCTGTGGAGGACAAATCACTCTTTGTTACCGTTTGTTGCAGGGCGGTAGGGTGCGGTCGCCGAACGCGAAACGGGCGTCTTCCGGACACGAAAAGACCGCCTCCGGAGCGTTCTTGCGAAGCTCTGGAGGCGGCTGAAGTCTAACAGGTTGTGGATACCCGCCGATGCCGCTTCGAAAGAGGCGGCGGCGACCGGCGGGTTGCTGTTGCCCTCAGATCAATTGGGCCAGCCTCGTTGACGCGTCAGTTGGCCTGACGGCGCAGGAAGGCGGGGATGTCCAGCGCTTCCTCGTCGATCTTCTGAGTGGTGCCGTCGCCCATCGCCTGCGGGCGCGGGGCCTGGGCCATCGGCTGCGGGGCGGTCATCGGCGGCTGCGGCATCATCGGCTGCTGGTGCTGCGGCTGCTGGTGATGCTGCGGCTGCGGTTGCGGGGCCGGCTGCGGGGCCGGTTCGGCCTTGCGGCCGGCCAGACCGGTGACCAGCCCGAACAGGAAGTTCGGCTTGCGCGCCGGCGGCTCCGCCTGGGCGGCGGCGGCGAGCTGGCTCGACATCGGCACGGAGGACTGGCGCGGGCCGGGATCGGCGGCCTTCGGAGCGATGAAGTGACCGTCGCGGCGCTCGCTGTGCAGCGGACCGGTGGCGACGTTGCGGGCCGGGGCGGTTTCCACCGGCTGCATGGCGTCGTGGCCCATCGGCATGTGCGGGTGGGGCGCGTGCTGCGGGGCGTGCTGAACCATCGGCTCAATCGGCTGGACCGGCTGCTGGACCGGAACATGCTGCTGGAACTCCGACGGATGAACCGGCGGCTGAACCTGGGGCTGCGCGATCCCGCCCATCGGGCGCGGGGCCATGCCGGCGCCGGGGATCGCCGGGGCGACCTGACCGGAGGAGGCGAGCGGCGCCGGGGCGGCCTGGGTCAGGCCGGCCGCGCCGGCGGGCTTCTTGGCGCCGCCATTGCCGCCGTTGCGGTCGGAAACCAGCGACAGGTTGACCGGGTGCAGGGTGCGCGGGTTGGACATGGCCGCGGCGTCGATGCCGGTGGCGACCACGGACACGCGCATCACGCCGTCCAGCGAGCTGTCGAAGGTCGAGCCGAAGATGATGTTGGCGTCCGGATCGACCTCGTCGCGGACGCGGTTCGCCGCCTCGTCGACCTCGAACAGGGTCATGTCGTAGCCGCCGGTGATGTTGATGAGGACGCCGCGGGCACCCTTCATCGACACGTCGTCGAGCAGCGGGTTGGAGATGGCGGCCTCGGCTGCCTCGATGGCGCGGCGCTCGCCGCCGGCCTCGCCGGTGCCCATCATCGCCTTGCCCATCTCGGTCATCACCGAGCGGATGTCGGCGAAGTCCAGGTTGATGAGGCCGGGCATCACCATCAGGTCGGTCACGCCGCGAACGCCGGAATGCAGAACGTCGTCGGCCATCTTGAAGGCGTCCGCAAAGGTCGTCTTCTCGTTGGCGATGCGGAACAGGTTCTGGTTCGGGATGATGATCAGCGTGTCGACATACTGCTGCAGTTCGGCGATGCCCGATTCGGCCAGCCGCATGCGGTGCGCGCCCTCGAAATGGAAGGGCTTGGTCACCACGCCGACGGTCAGCAGGCCGCGCTCGCGGGCCGCGCGGGCGATGACCGGGGCAGCGCCCGTGCCGGTGCCGCCGCCCATGCCGGCGGTGATGAACACCATGTTGGCGCCTTCGAGGTGACCGATGATCTCCTCGAGCTGCTCCTCGGCGGAGGCGCGGCCGACGTCCGGCTTGGAGCCGGCGCCCAGGCCGCGGGTCATGGTGGTGCCGAGCTGGACGCGCTTCTCGCAGAGCGAGCCCTTCAGGGCCTGCGCGTCGGTGTTGCCCACGACGAAGTCCACACCTTCGAGGTTGGACTTGATCATGTTGTTCACGGCGTTGCCGCCGGCACCGCCGACACCGAAGACGGTGATGCGGGGCTTCAGCTCGGGTTCGATGCTGGGGATGGTCACGTTGATCATGTTATGGCCTCCACAACCTTTTGATTGGTTCGATGCTTTGCGTCGCAGGTCTTTGCCCGGTTGGGTCCGGGTGGTGTTTTTAGGCAGGAATGCCGTGGTGCGGCGGGAGCCTTTTTCGGGCCGGGAACCATTTCCGGTGGGTCATAGGTTCTCCCGCAGCCACAGGCCGACGCGCCCGAAGAACCCCGTGCCGGCGCCAGCCTCATGGCCCGCCACGGGAAGTTCCGCCGGATTGCGCACGGCGTGGAGAAGGAGGCCCGCGGCGGTCGAATAGGACGGACCGCCTTGCGCCTCGTTCAGACCGGTGATCCGCGTCGGTCGCCCGATGCGGACCTGTTTGTCCAGGATCAGCTGCGCCAGCTCGCGCATGCCCGGCAGTTGGCTGGCGCCGCCCGTCAGGACGACGCGCCGGCCGACCAGCTTCGCGTAGCCGGAATGCTCCAGCCGCGAGCGGACATGCTCGAAGATCTCCTCCAGCCGGGGCTGGATGATGCGCACCAGATAGGATTTCGGCAGGTTGTTGGCGCCGAGGCGCTCCTCCTCGCCGACCTGGGGGACGTCGATCATCTCGCGCTCGTCGGCGGGGCTGGTGATGGCGCTGCCGTGCAACGTCTTCATGCGCTCCGCATGGACGACCGGTGTGGTCAGCCCGCGCGCGATGTCGTTGGTGACGTGGTTGCCGCCCAGCCGGATGCAGTCCGACCAGACCAGCGTGCCTTCGGAGAAGACCGAGATGGTCGTGGTGCCGCCGCCCATGTCGATGCAGGCCGAGCCCATCTCCATCTCGTCGTCGACCAGACAGGCGAGGCCGGACGCGTAGGGGCTGGCGACCAGACCCTCGATGTCGAGATGGCAGCGCGCCACGCAGGTCTGCAGGTTGCGCACCGCCCCGGCGGGCGAGGTGATGACGTGGGCCTGGACGCCCAGCCGCTCGCCGTACATGCCCTTGGGGTCGCGGATGCCGCGGCTGCCATCCAGCGCGAAGCCGACGGGGATCGCGTGGACCAGCGCCTGGTCGGGACCGACCTGCAGGCTGCGGGCGTGGGCCAGCGCGCGGCGGACGTCGCCGTCCGTCACCTCCTGGCCGGAGACGGCAACTTCGGCGTTGAAGCCGTGGGAGATCGGGGAGGACACGTTGACGATCACGTCGCGGATCGTCTCGTTGGCCATCTGCTCCGCCGCATGGACGGCGGCTCCGATGGAGGTCTCCGCCGCTTCCATGTCGATGATGGCGCCGGCGCGCACGCCCGTGGCGATCTGATGGCCGATCCCCAGGATGCGCACGGCCCCCGCATCCTCGACGCGGGCGATGAGGCAGCACACCTTGGTCGAGCCGACGTCCAGCGCGGCGATGATCCCGCCGCGGGTGGCTCGTTTTGGCTTTTTCGCCCCGTTGAAGCCCATGTTCAGCACAACCCTATGGCCTCGATGCGTCCGGTCGTTCGTGATTCAGGAAGAGGGGTGGCGGAGGATCACGTCTTCTTGCCGGGCTTCTTCTTGTTGTCCTCCTCCGTCCAGGGCAGGACGGCGGTGGCGGAGGTCTGAAGCACGGCGCGGTCGTTCTGGCGCAGGTCGATGGCCACGATGTCGCGGTCGAGGACCTGTCCCGTCGCGTCCATCTCCGCCAACTGGCGCAGCGCGGACGGCATGCGGGCTTCCGGCAGTTTCACCACGACACCGTTCTTCAGCTTGAGGTCCCAGCGGCGGTCGCCGACCCAGGAGGCGGCGCTCACCTTGTCGCGCAGAGCCGGCACGTTGTCGAGGGCCGCGAGCAGCTTCGGCACCTGCATCGGCGCGTTGGCGCCGACGACCTGCGGCAGCGTCTCGATCCGGCGGTTGCCGCGCCGCGCCAGCTCGGTCGCGTCGGCCAGCGGGCGGCCTTCGCGGTCGATGACGGTGAACTTGCGGTCGTGCTGCCAGATCGCCATCGGCTGCCGCTCCGTCAGGCGGACGAACAGGATGCCGGGCAGGTGCCGCTCGATGGAGGCCGAAGCGACCCAGGGCAGGCTTTCCAGCTTCTCCTTGGCGTCGGACAGCGTGACGGCGAGGATCGGGTCGCCGCGCTGCACGCCGAGCACGCGCAGGATGGAGGCCGGGTCGGTCTCGGTCCGGCCCTCGACCAGCACGTCGGCGATGGCGAAACCGGCGGACGCGCTGGTCTGGATCAGGCTTTCCTGCAACGCCGCGGTGGTCTCGGCGAAGGTGCCGCGCTGCCACGCCGACGCGGCCATGCCGGCGACGACCAGGACCGGCGTCAGCAGGATGGCCGCCTTGACCGCGGGGCGCGTCCAGCGCGGCCAGGCGCGGCGGCGGTTGCCTTTCTGGGCCGACTTCGCCATGGCGCGCGGCGGCACGGGCCTGTCGTCGCGGCCCCGGTTCGCAGAGCCCCCGAAACCGGCGCGGAACTGCGGATCGATGCTCAGTCGAGTTGACATGCGGCGTTCTCCACCATCCAAGCGACGAGAGCCCCGTAGGAGAGCCCCACGGCAGCGGCCTGTTCGGGAACCAGCGACAGCGGCGTCATGCCCGGCTGGTTGTTGATTTCCAGGAAAAAGAGTCCGTCGGTCCCACTTTTACGATCATCCCAGCGGAAGTCGCTGCGCGAAACGCCGCGGCATCCCAGGGTCCGGTGGGCCAGGACCGCCAACCTCTTGGCTTCTTCCGCGACGTGTTCGGGAATCTGCGCGGGCACAGTATGAACGGCATGACCGGCGCTGTATTTAGCCGTGTAGTCATACACCTGCGCCTCGAACCGGATTTCCGTCACTTCGAGGGCGCGGCACTCGCCGTCCAGCCCGCCCATGACGCCGACGGTCAGCTCGCGGCCCGGGATGAACTCCTCGACCAGGGCGCGCTCGCCGAAGGTCCAGGCGTCGCCGACCGGGCTGTTCTGCCCCTCGCGCACCAGCGTGACCCCGACGGTCGAGCCTTCGTCCACCGGCTTGACGATGTAGGGGGCGGGCATCGGGTGGGCGCCGCCGGTCAGCTCGCCCTTGGTCAGGACGAGGCCCCTGGGCGAGCGCACGCCGACCGGGGCGAGCAGCGCCTTGGTCATCGCCTTGTCCATGGCGACCGCAGCGGCGCGCACGCCGGAATGGGTGTAGGGAATGCCGAGGAATTCCAGCACGCCCTGGATCGTCCCGTCCTCGCCGCCGCGCCCGTGCAGGGCGTTGAACACCGCGTCGGGGCGCGGGTCGGTCAGCGCGCGCAGCAGCCCCTCCAGGTCGCGCTGCACGTCCACCGCGGTGACGCGGTAGCCTTCCTCCTCCAGCGCCTTGGCGACGCCGGCGCCGCTGACCAGCGACACCTCGCGCTCCGCCGACCAGCCGCCCATCAGGACGGCGACATGCTTCTTGTGGGGGGTGGTCATGCGGACGCTCCGTCATTCCCTCTCCCCCCCGGGGAGAGGGTTAGGGTGAGGGGGTTTCGCATGTGCCGGACGTGAGGGAGCCGCGAGGCCGCCCCCTCACCCCGACCCTCTCCCCGGGGGGGAGAGGGGGAAAGATTGCGGTGGATGGTCATGGCACGCCGACCCGCTTGATTTCCCACTCCAGCGTGACGCCGGAGGCCTCGAACACGCGGCGCCGGACCTCTTCGCCCAGCGCCTCCAGCTCCGCCGCGGTGGCGGCGCCCTGGTTGATGAGGAAGTTGCAGTGCTTCTCCGACACCTGCGCGCCGCCGACGGTCAGCCCGCGGCAACCGGCCCGGTCGATCAGCTCCCACGCCTTGTGGCCGGGCGGGTTCTTGAAGGTGGAGCCGCCGGTGCGGGAGCGGACCGGCTGGGTGTCGGCGCGCTTGTCGGAAATCTCCGCCATGCGCTGGGCGATCGCCGCCGGGTCGCCGGCCGCGCCGCGCAGGGTGGCGCCGGTGAAGATCACGTCCTCCGGCACTCCGGCGTGGCGGTAGGTGAAGCCCATGCTGGCGTTGTCGTAGGACACGCGCTCGCCGCGGCGGGTCACGCCCTGGGCGGAGACCAGCACGTCCTTGATCTCGTGGCCGTAGGCGCCGCCGTTCATGCGCAGCGCGCCGCCGATGGTGCCGGGGATGCCCGACAGGAACTCCAGCCCGGCGACGCCGGCGTCGCGCGCCACGGCGGCGACGTTCAGGTCGAGTGCCGCGGCCCCGGCCTCCAGTGTCAGCCCGTCCGCCGCGATGCCGGCGAAGCCGCGGCCCAGCCGGATCACCACGCCGGGAATGCCGCCGTCGCGGATCAGCAGGTTGGAGGCGACGCCCAGCACCGTCACCGGCACGTCGTCCGGCAGTCCGGCCAGGAAGCCCGCCAGATCCTCGGCATCCTCCGGCCGGAACATGACCTCCGCCGGACCGCCGACGCGGAACCACGTCACGTTGGCCAGCGGTGCCGCGGCGGTCAGCCGTCCGCGGCAGGCGGGCATCCGGTCGATGAGGGAGGCGGTGGTGGCTGTCATCGGAGAACCCGTCACGCCTTGCCCGACAGCTTGTCCAGCTCGCCCGGCAGGGCGTTGGCCCACTGGGTGATGTTGCCGGCGCCCAGGCAGACCACGAGGTCGCCGGACCGCGCGATCTCGCGGACCAGCTGCGGCAGCTCGTCCGGGCCGTGCAGGGCGAGCACCTGACGGTGGCCGTGCATGCGCAGGCCCTCGACGAGGCTGTCGCGGTTGACGTTCTCGATCGGCTGCTCCCCGGCGGCGTAGACGTCGGCCACGATCACCGCGTCGGCGTCGTTGAAGCAGGTGCAGAACTCCTCGAACAGGTTGGCGAGGCGCGAATAGCGGTGCGGCTGGACGACGGCGATGGTGCGGCCGGTGCCGGCGGTGCGCGCGGCCTTGAGGACGGCGGCGATCTCCACCGGGTGGTGGCCGTAATCGTCGATGACGGTGATGCCGTTCGACTCGCCCGTCTTGGTGAAGCGGCGCTTGACGCCCTGGAACTTCGCCATGCTGTCGCGCATCACCACGTCGGGCAGGCCCATCTCGTTGCCCACGGCGAAGCAGGCCAGCGAGTTCTGGACGTTGTGCGGCCCGTACATGGGCAGGCGGACGCCGATGATCGTCCGGCTCTCCCCGGTGTGGCGGTCGTCGATCACCACGTCGTACTCGGCGCCCTCGGGCCCCAGCCGCATGTTCACGGCGCGCACGTCGGCCTGCGGGCTGAAGCCGTAGGTGATGATGCGGCGGTCCGACACGCGCGGGATCATCGCCTGCACCTCCGGATGGTCGATGCAGAGCGCCGCGAAGCCGTAGAAGGGGATGTTCTGGACGAAGCTGTCGAAGGCGGCCCGCATGTTGTCGAAGGTGCCGTAATAGTCCAGATGCTCCGGGTCCATGTTGGTGACCACGGCGATGCAAGCCGGCAGCTTGATGAAGGTGCCGTCGCTCTCGTCCGCCTCGACGACCATCCAGTCGCCGGAGCCGAGCCGCGTGTTGGTGCCGTAGGCGTTGATGATGCCGCCGTTGATGACCGTGGGATCGAGGTTGGCGTGCTCCAGCATGTTGCCGACCATCGAGGTCGTCGTGGTCTTGCCGTGGGTGCCGCCGATGGCGATGGCCCATTTCAGGCGCATCAGCTCGCCCAGCATCTCGGCGCGGCGGACGACCGGGACCAGGGCGGCGCGGGCGGCGACGACCTCCGGGTTGTCGCGCTTGACGGCGGAGGAGACAACGACGACCGCGGCCCCGGCGATGTTCTCCGCCCGGTGGCCGATGCTGATCTGGATGCCCAGCCCGCGCAGGCGCTTCACGTTGGCGCTCTCCGCCAGGTCGGAGCCCTGGACGGTGTAGCCGAGGTTGCGCAGCACTTCGGCGATGCCGCTCATGCCGATGCCGCCGATGCCGACGAAATGGATGGTGCCGATCGAGAGGGGGAGGGCGCGCATGTCTGGATTACTTTCCGCGGCGGAGCATCAGGCTGAGGGTGGCGTCCACGGCCATGTCGGACAGGCCGTAGGGAAGGGGCTGGGCGCCAGTGGCGACGTGCAGCCGGTCGCGCAGGAAGCCGGCGCCGGCGCGCGGCAGCAGCGGGCAGTCGGGCCGGTTGCCCCAGGCGCCTTCGGTCCGCGTCATGGCCGCCGGCCAGTCGCCCAGAGGCCGGGACAAGGGGGGCCGGGACGAGCGGGGGCGTGCGATGGTGCTGCGCGTTGCCTTGTTCATTCCGCGGCTTCCTTGCTTCGGGCGTGGTTCGGGTTGGCGATCATGTCGAGCACGGCGTCGGCCAGCCGGCGCGCGGCGTCGGCCATGCCCCAGCCGTGGGCGGCCCGGGCCGCTGCGGTCAGCGCGTCGGGCGTCTCCAGCAGCGCCGTCAGGCGGTCGGCGAGCGCGTCGGCGGTGAAGTCCGGCTGCGGCATCAGCCAGGCGGCCCCGGCGGCGGCGAGCTGTCGCGCGTTGGCCGTCTGGTGGTCGTCCATGGCATGGGGATATGGCACAAGAATGGCCGGGCGCCCGATGCAGGTCAGCTCCGCGATGGTCGAGGCGCCGGCCCGCGTGACAGCGAGGTGGCAGGCGGCCAGCCGCTCCGGCACGTCGCGGAAGAAGCTCTCCAGTTCCAGCCCGCCGAGCCCCATGCCGGCGTAGGCGGCGCGGGCGGCCTCCAAGTCCTCGGGCCGGCACTGCTGCGCCAGATGGATGCGGGCGCGCAGGTCGGCGGGCAACCGGCCCAGCGCCTCCGGGATGACTTCGGAGAAGACGCGGGCGCCCTGGCTGCCGCCCATCACCAGGATGCGCACGGGGCCGCCGGGGGCGGGAACGGCGTAGGCGGCGTCGCGCCGGGCGGCGATGGCCGGGCGGACCGGGTTGCCGGTGCGGACGAGGCGCGGCCGGTGCTCCGCCTTCACCGAGGCGACCTCGGGGAAGGCGACGGCGATGCGGCGCGCGGCGGCGGCGAGCATCCGGTTGGCGCGGCCCAGCACGGCGTTCTGCTCGTGCAGCATCACCGGCACGCGGCCTTGCGCGGCGGCGTAGACCGTGGGGACGGAGGGGTAGCCGCCGAAGCCGACGACCGCCGCCGGCTTCAGGTGGCGCATCAGCGCGTTGGCGCCGAGCAGGCCGAGGCCCATCTGCCACGCCGCGTTCATCTTGGCCAGCAGGTTGCCGCCGGGGGCGGCGGAGCGGATGCGGTGGACCGTTACCTCCGGCAGGCTGTCGCCGAAGGCTTGGCCGCGCTTGTCGGTGACCAGCGCCACCGCCTCGCCGCGGGCCAGCAGCTCCCGCGCCAGCGCTTCCGCCGGGAAGAAGTGGCCGCCGGTGCCGCCGGCGGCGAGAACAATGGGACGTTGGGTGTCGGCCATGCGCGTCACTCCGCCGGGCCGAAGCGTTTGCGGGTCAGCGCCAGCACCATCCCCATGCCGAAGCCCAGCGCCAGCAGCGAGGAGCCGCCGTAGGAGATGAAGGGCAGCGTCATGCCCTTGGTCGGCATCAGATGCAGGGCGGAGCCCATGTTGATCGCCGCCTGCAGGCCGAACTGGATCAGCAGGCCGCTCGCCGCCAGCAGCACGAAATAGTTGGTGTCGTTGAACACCCGCGCGAAGCCGCGCAGCACGATGAAGGCGAACAGGATGATGATGATCAGGCAGAAGATCAGCCCCATCTCCTCGCCGGCGACGGCGAAGATGAAGTCGGCGTGGCTGTCCGGCAGCGAATATTTCACCGTTCCCTGGCCGGGGCCGGTGCCCATCAGCCCGCCGTTGGCGAAGGCCTCCAGCGAGCGGCTGACCTGATAGGTGTCGCCGCTGGACGGGTCGAGGAAGCGGTTGATGCGGCTGTGGACGTGCGGCAGCGTGAAATAGGCGCCGACGAGGCCGGCGACGCCCAGCACGCCGAGGCCGCCGACCAGCATGATGTTCAGCCCGGCCAGGAAGAACTGCGAGAACCACACCGCCGACACCACCACCGTCATGCCCAGGTCGGGCTGGAGCAGCAGGCCGCCGACGGTGAGGCCGTAGAGCAGGATCGACAGGATCGTGCCGGGAAAGCCGGGGTTGGTGCGCGACAGCGAGAACAGCCACGCCCCGACCACCGCGAAGGCCGGCTTCACGAACTCCGACGGCTGGATCGACAGGCCCGGAATGTGAATCCAGCGCCGCGCGCCCTTGATCTCGACGCCGACGACGAGCGTCGCGTAGACCAGAGCCACCGAAATCAGGAAGACCGCCAGCGCCGCCCGCCGCACGCCGCGCGGGCTGAGCAGCGAGACGCCGCACATGATGGCGACGCTGGGGATCAGCATCATCAGGTGGCGTTCGACGAAGTAGAAGGTGTCCTGGATGCCGATGCGCTCCGCCACCGGCGGGCTGGCCGCGGTGATCAGGACCGTGCCGAGCGCCATCAGCACCGCCAGCGCGGCGAGCTGCCAGCGGTCCACCGTCCACCACCAGCGGCCGAAGATGGATTGGTCGGTGCGGTCGAAGGTCATCATCAGGCGCGGTCCCCCGGAACGGCGTTGCCTTCGAGGCGGTTCACGGCGTCGGCGAAGGCCTCGCCGCGCTTCTCGAAATTCGCGAACTGGTCCCAGGAGGCGCAGGCCGGCGACAGCAGCACGCAGGCGCCGGGCAGCGCCTCGGCCAGCGCCAGCTCCGCCGCGGCGTTGACCGCCACGTCCAGCGTGCCGCAGCGGGTGTGCGGAACCTTGTTGGCCTCCAGCCACGCGGCGAAGCGGTCCGACGCCTCGCCGATCAGGAAGGCGTGGCGGACGCGCGGCGCGTAGGCCTCCAGCCCGTCCAGCCCGGTCTCCTTCGCCTGACCGCCGAGGATCCAATAGATCGGGTCGAAGGTCGCCAGCGCCTTTTCCGTCGCGTCGGCGTTGGTCGCCTTGCTGTCGTTGACGAAGCGCACGCCGTCGATGGTCCGCACCAGCTGCTGGCGGTGGGCGAGGCCGGGGAAGGTGGTCATGGCGGCGACGATGGCCGGGGTCGGCACGCCCGCCGCCTTGCAAGCGGCGTAGGCCGCGGCGGCGTTCTGCCAGTTGTGCGTGCCGAGCAGCGCCGGGAAGGCGGCCAACTCGGCCACGCGCTCCGCGGCGCCAAAGGTGTCGTCGACCAGCCAGCCGTCCGCGGCGTAGACGCCGCCGGGCACCGGACCCAGGGCGGAGACCGGCCAGATCACCTGGTCGCCCTTGGCCTTCAGCTCCTCCCAGATGGCCCGGCAGGTCGGGTCGTCCACGCCGATCACCGCGGTGCGCGGCTTGGTCTGGCGGTGGAAGACGAGTTTCTTGGCGGCGACGTAGCCGTCCATGCCGCCGTGCCGTGCCAGATGGTCCGGCGTGATGTTCAGCAGCACCGCCACGTCGAAGGTGATCGAGTAGGTCAGCTCGAGCTGGTAGCTCGACATCTCCAAAACGTAGCTGCCGCCGGCCCCCACGGAGGGGAAGGTCAGCGCCGGGGTGCCCAGGTTGCCGCCGACCGCGATGCGCCGCCCGGCGGCCTCCATCACATGGCCGATCAGGGTCGTCGTCGTGGACTTCCCGTTGGTGCCGGTGATGCCGATGTAGGCCGAATCGCGCTCCGACCGGGCCAGCAGCTCGATGTCGCAGACCAGCTCGATGTTCGCGGCGCGGGCGCGCAGGGCGACCGGGTGGGGCTTCGGGTGGGTGTGCGGGATGCCCGGCGACCAGACGATGGTGGTCAGCTCGGTCAGGTCCGCCGTGGTCAGGTCGACGACCTTGTAGCCTTTTTCGAGCGCGGCGGCGCGGCTGGACTCGTTGTCGTCCCACACCCAGACGTCGGCGCCGCTTTGGGTCAGCGCCTCCGCCGTGGCGAGGCCCGACTTTCCCAGCCCCATGACCGCCACCGGCAGTCCTTCCATGTAGAACAGGTTGATCATCGGGCGGCGACCCTCAGCGGAGCTTCAGCGTGGACAGGCCGACCAGGGCCAGGATGGAGGCGATGATCCAGAAGCGGATGACCACGGTGGACTCCGCCCATCCCTTCTTCTCGAAGTGATGGTGCAGAGGCGCCATGCGGAACACCCGCTTGCCGGTCAGCTTGAACGAGGCGACCTGGACGATCACCGACACGGTCTCCAGCACGAACAGGCCGCCGATGATCGCCAGCACGATCTCGTGCTTGGTGACCACGCTGACGGCTCCCAGCGCGCCGCCGAGGGCCAGCGAGCCGGTGTCGCCCATGAAGACCATGGCGGGGGGCGCGTTGTACCAGAGGAAACCGATCCCCGCACCGACCAGAGCCCCGCAGAAAACGGCAAGCTCACCAGCACCGGGCACATGGTGGATCTGGAGGTAGTTGGCGAAGATCGCGTTGCCGGTGAGGTAGGCGATCAGGCCGAAGCAGCCCGCCGCGATCATCGTCGGCACGATGGCCAGCCCGTCCAGCCCGTCGGTCAGGTTCACCGCGTTCGACGCCCCGACCATGACGAAGGCGCCGACGGGGATGAAGAACCAGGAAAGCTGGATCAGGAAGTCCTTCACGAAGGGCACGGCCAGACCGCCGGACAGCGGCGGGGCCGACACATACATGATGGCGGCGGCGGCGGAGACGCCGATGATGATCTCCCAGGTCAGGCGGAAGCGGCCCGACAGGCCCTTGGTGTTGCGCTTGGTCAGCTTCAGATAGTCGTCGCCGAAGCCGATCAGCCCGTAGCCGATCGTCACCAGCAGCACGATCCAGGTGTAGGCGTTGGTCAGGTCGACCCACAGCAGCGTGCTGATCGACACGGCGATCAGGATCATCAGGCCGCCCATGGTGGGCGTGCCCTTCTTCTTCATATGGCTTTCCGGCCCGTCGGAGCGGATCGGCTGGCCCTCGCCCTGCTTGCGTTTCAGCCACGCGATCAGACGCGGAAAGAACACGAAGCTGATGACGAGCGCCGTCAGCACCGCGCCCCCCGTCCGGAAGGTCAGATACCGGAACAGGTTGAACGGCGTGAAGACGTCCGCCAGAGGGAAGAGCAGGTTGTAGAGCATCGTGAAGCGGTCAGCCTTTGTGCCCGTGCGCCGCGGTCTGATCCGTGTCAGCCGCGGGCGAGGAGCCGTTGTTGTTCTTTTCGGTTTGTTTGTCGTCTTTGGTGTCCAGGGCGGACAGGGCGTCCACCACCGTCGCCATGCGGCTGCCCAGCGACCCCTTGATCAGCACCACGTCGCCGCCGCGCACCGCGCCGGCCAGGATGGGGGCCAGTTCGGCGCTGGTCTCCGTCCAGGCGCCGCGCTTGGCGGCGGGCAGGCGGTCGAACAGGGCGCGCATGTGCGGACCGCAGGCGTAGACCGCGTCCACATGCGCGGCGCGCAGCGGTTCGGCCAACGCGGCGTGCAGGGCGTCGGCGCGGTCGCCCAGCTCCCGCATGTCGCCCAGCACGGCGAGGCGCCGGCCGCCGGCACCGGGGTCGGTCTTGCCGAGCACCGCGAAGGTCGCGGCCATGGCGGCGGGGCTGGCGTTGTAGCTCTCGTCGATCAGGGTGAAGGCGCCCTGGGCGGCCTGGACGCGCTTGCGCGTGCCGCGGCCCTTCACCGGCGCGATGGTGGACAGCGCGCGCCCCGCGGCGGCGACGTCGGCGCCCAGCGCCTTCACCGCCAGCAGCACGGCGAGGCTGTTCATCACCCAATGCCGGCCGGGCAGCGCCAGGCTGTACTGGATGCGCTCGCCCCGGACGACCGCGGTCACGGCGCTGCAGGTGGCGTGCAGGGAGCAGTCCACCAGACGCGCGTCGGCGTCGGCGTGGGAGCCGAAGCTCCAGATGCGGCTCAGCCCCTGGGTGCGCGCGGCGGCCAGGAGGCGCCCGAAATGCGGGTTGTCGCGGTTCAGCACGGCGACCCCGTTGGGGTTCATGCCCTCGAAGATCTCGGCCTTGGCGTCGGCGATCGCCTCGACGGAGTCGAAGAACTCCAGATGCGCCGCGTCCACCGTGGTGATGACCGCGACGTCGGGCATGACCTGCCGCGACAGGGGCCCGAGCTCGCCGGCGTGGTTCATGCCCAGCTCGAACACGCCGAACTCGCTGTCCTCCGGCATGCGGGCCAGCGACAGGGGCACGCCCCAATGGTTGTTCAGGCTGCCTTCGGTGGCGAAGGTGCGGCCCTGCGCCGACAGGACGTGGCGCAGCGCCTCCTTGGTGCTGGTCTTGCCGACCGAGCCGGTGACGCCCACCACCTTGGCCTGGGTGCGCAGCCGCGCGACGTGGCCGAGATCGCCCAGCGCCGCCAGCGTGTCCTGCTCCACCGCCAGAAGGGAGGCGTCGCCCGGAACGCCGGGCGGCACGGTGCTGACCAGCGCCGCGGCGGCGCCGGCCTCCAGCGCCTTCGCCACGAAGTCGTGCCCGTCGAAGTTCGGCCCCTTGATGGCGACGAACAGGTCGCCCGGCGCCACCTTGCGGCTGTCGATGCTGACCCCGGTCGCCGCCCAGGAGCGCGTCGCCTGACCGCGGGTGGCGGCGGCGGCGTCCTCGGCGGTCCACAGGATGGTCTTGGCCTCGCTCATGCTGCTCCAACCTCCGCCACGGCGGCTCGTGCCTCGGTCGCGTCGTCGAAGGGAAGGACCTCCGTCCCGACGATCTGACCATGCTCATGTCCCTTGCCGGCGATGACCAGGACATCACCGGGCCGGAGGCTGCGGACGGCGGCGCGGATGGCCTCGCGCCGGTCGCCGATCTCCTCAAGGGCCGGGTGGCCCGCCAGGACCTCCTTGCGGATGGCCGCCGGCACCTCGGTGCGCGGGTTGTCGTCGGTGACGATGGCGCGGTCGGCCAGACGGCCGGCCAGCTCCCCCATCACCGGCCGCTTCCCGCGGTCGCGGTCGCCGCCGCACCCGAACACCGCGATCAGGCGGTTCCGGGCGTGCTGCTTCAGCGCCAGCAGCACCGTTTCCAGCGCGTCGGGCGTGTGGGCGAAATCGACATAGACCGCCGCCCCGCAGGGGTGGGTGGCGACGTGCTGCAGGCGCCCCGGCACGCCGTCCAGGCGGGGCAGGGTGGCGAGAGCCTCGTCACGGTCCGCGCCGGAGCCGATCACCAGGCCGAGCGCGCACAGCACGTTCCACGCCTGGAAGCGGCCCGCCAGCGGCAGGTCCACGGTGATGTCGCGGCCCAGGACCGTCAGGTCCAGGCGCTGGCCGTGGGCCAGCGGCTCGACCCCGTTCACCCGGATCTCGCGACCGGCCAGACCGTATCCGAAGACGCGGTGACCGCGCTGTGAACAAATCCCGGCAAGCTCGGCAAAAGTGCCGCTGTCGGCGTTCAGGACGGCGGTTCCCCCATCGGGCAACACCCGTTCGAACAGCATCGCCTTGGCCTGGAGATAGGCCTCCATGGTGCCGTGGTAGTCCAGATGGTCGCGGGTCAGGTTGGTGAAGCCTGCGGCCTTCAGGACCACGCCGTCGAGACGGAACTGCTCCAGCCCGTGGCTGGACGCCTCCATCGCCAGATGCTCGATCCCCTTGTCCTTGACGGCGGCGAGGTCGCGATGAAGCGATACCGGGTCCGGGGTGGTCATCCCGCCGTAATCATCCAGCCCCGGCCCGATCAGCCCCAGCGTCCCCAGGCTGGCCGCCTTCAGGCCCATCAGGTCCCACATCTGGCGGGCGAACTGAACGGTGGAGGTCTTGCCGTTGGTCCCCGTCACCGCCACCACGGTGTCCGGCTGCCGCCCGTGGAAGGCGGCGGCGAGGCGGGCGAAGAGGCGGCGCGGCTGCTCGTCCGCGACCAGCGTCGCGGCGCTGCCGGCGGGCAGGGCGGTCCCGACGGGCGCCACCACCGCGACGGCGCCCTTGGCGAGCGCGTCGGCGATGAAGGCGCGCCCGTCCGCCTTCGCGCCCGGGAGGGCGGCAAAGACGAAACCGGGCCTGACCGCGCGGCTGTCCGCGGTCAACCCGGTCACATTGACGGACGGCACCTCGACGGAGGACGCCGCGTCAGCGGGGCTTGTTGCCAGCAGGTGGGACAGAAGCAACGGTGCTGCCTTTCGGTTGCGCGGGCGGAGGCGGCGGTGCGGGTGGGGTCGTCTGACCGGCGGTGTTGATGTAGGTGGCGTTGATGACGTCGGGGGAAGCCTCGTCCACCGGCTGGACGCCCAGCAGCGGACCGATCTGCTTCACGATCCGGCCGACCGCGGGAGCGGCGACCCAGCCGCCGGTGGCGAAGCCGTAGGTCTTCTTGGTGCCCTTCGGCTCGTCCACCAGGACATAGACGATGTAGCGCGGGTCGTGCATCGGGAAGGCGCCGAGGAACGACGACATGCGGGAGTTCCGGGCATAGCTCCGGCCCTTCTGCTTCTCCGCCGTGCCGGTCTTGCCGCCGACGACGTAGCCTTTGGCGTTGGCCGACTTCGCCGTGCCGTCGGTGACCACGAAGCGGAACAGGCGGCGCATCATCGCCGAGGTCTTCGGGCTGATGACCTGCTCGCCCGGAATCTCGACCGCGGGGTCGCGCTTCAGCAGGGTCGGCGGGTGCAGCACGCCGCCGTTGATGATCGAGGCCGCGGCGTTGACCGTGTGCATCGGGCTGACCGACATGCCGTGGCCGAAGGAGATGGTCATGGTGTTGACCTCCCGCCACGGATTCGGCACCAGCGGCCAGCCATTCTCCGGCAACTCCAGCGAGGTCGGTCGGGTCATGCCCAGCTTGGTCATGAAGGACTTCTGGTGCTGCACGCCCAGCGACATGGCCATGCGCACCGACCCGAGGTTCGACGATTCCTGGAACACCTCCGCCACCGTCAGATTGTGGCGGAACGGGTGGTATTCGCGGATCGTGAAGCGGCCCACCTTGATGTTGTTGATCGTGTCGAAGGTGTCGGAGACGCGGATCTTGCCCGAATCCAGCGACATCGCCGTGTTGAAGATCTTGAAGGTGGAGCCCATTTCGTACACGCCGAGCGTCGCGCGGTTGAACAGCGTGTCCGGGTCAAGTCCCGTCGGGTTGTGCGGGTCGAAGTCGGGCAGCGAGACCATCGACATGACTTCGCCGTTGCGGACATCGTAAATGATGCCGGTGGCGCCGATGGCGCTGAATTCTTCGATCGTCGTCTGCAATTCCTTCTTCAGGATGTGCTGAAGGCGCAGATCGATCGAAAGTTGCAGCGGCTTCGGGTCGGTGGTCAGCCGCTTGTTGAACTGCTGCTCCAGCCCGGCGAGGCCGTTGTTGTCCACGCCGGTGAAGCCGACCAGATGCGAGGTCAGGTTGGAGGCCGGGTAGAAGCGGCGCTCCTCCCGTTCGAAATAGACGCCGGGCAGGCCCAGCCGGAACACCGCCGCCTGCTGCTTGGGCGTCAGGTTGCGCTTGATCCAGACGAACCGCTTGTCGCCGCTGAGCTTGGTCAGCAGATCCTTGTAGTCCAGCTCCGGCAGGGCGGTGGTCAGCTTGCGCGCCACCTCGTCCGGACGGCTCACCAGCTTCGGGTCGGCGTAGAGCGACTGCGTGGCGAGCGAGGTCGCCAGCAGGTTGCCGTTGCGGTCCACGATGTCGGCGCGGTTGACCGGTGGGGCGTCGACCTCCGCGGCCATGCGCGGGCGCGGTTCCGCCGCGTGGTTGAACAGGGTCGCGTCCACCAGCTTCACGCCGATGGCGGTAAAGACCACGGCGACCATGGCCGCGGTCACCATCAACCGGTTCCGGCTCTGCTCCAGCGCGACCGACAGCGACGTCCGCGGCTTGGAAGCCGGGGGCGGAACGCTGTAGGCGCCGTGCGCGGGATCGATGCCGGGCGGCGGAACGCTCATCGGTTGGCTCCGAGACGGGCGACGAGAAGACCGATGCTGTCATGCTGGGCCGGAGCGGCCGGCGGCGGGGCGGCCTGGAAGCCGGCCTGCTGCGGCTGCGGACGGGCCGCGGGCGGCGGCGCCAGCGTCCGCGCGGTGACCGGCGGCTTGGTGGCGATCTCCGTCGGCTTGGTCGTCACCACCGGAGCCGGGGCCGACTTGGCGGCGGAGGGCAGGGGCGAGGGAAGCGGCGGGACCTTGGCCGAGGCCGGCACGATGGCCGAAGGCTTGATCGGGGCCGGCTTGATCGGCGAGGCCGAGGCCGGAATGATCACACCGCCCTGAACGCCGCCCTGAATGATGGCGCCGCCGCCCACGACGCTGTCCCCGGTGGAGGCCGTCGCCACGTTCGGCACCTTGCCCGGCGTCTGGTTGCGGACCATCGGCGGCAGCGGGGCCTCCTCCGGCGCGACGGTGGGGGAGGGGCGCATCGGGACGATGTTCATCGCCACGAACTGGCGCGCCTCGGTCGGCTGCAGCGCCAGATGCTCGCGCGACAGGTTCTCGAGACGGGTCGGGTCGTTCAGGAAGCTCCACTCGGCCTTGAGGACCTGGATGGCCTCCTGCTCCACCATGATCTTGCGGTTGAGCGAGCCCAGCTTTTCCTCCAGCTCCTGAACCTCGTAGCTGGTCTCGAACAGGACGAAGCCAGCGGCGGCGATCAGGCCACCCCAGAAAAGTGCGGATTTGTATTTCATGCCGCCTCCTTGCCGGGCGCCGGATAGGCCGGCGCCGCCGTGCGTTCAGCCGCGCGCAGCCGGGCAGAGCGCGCGCGTGGGTTGCTGTGGGCTTCCTGGTCCGTCGGCACGATGGGCTTGCGCGACAGGAGCCGGAAGGATGGGGAACGCGCGTCCGCTGCAAGGCTCGGCGCGTGTCGGGACGGGGAGGGCGGGGGCGAGGAGCGTTCCTTCAGGAACGTCTTCACTTCCCGGTCCTCCAGCGAATGGAAGGAGACGACGGCGAGGCGGCCGCCGGGCTTCAGCAGCGATTCGGCGGCGGCGAGGCCGCGGCGCAGCTCGCCCAACTCGTCGTTCACATGGATGCGCAGCGCCTGGAAGGTGCGGGTCGCCGGGTCGATGGCGTCGCCCTTCCCCTTCGGCACCACCGACCGCACCACGTCGGCCAGCTGCTTGGTGCGCGCGAAGGGGGTGTCCAGCCGCGCGGCGACGATGGCGCGGGCCACGCGGCGGGCCATGCGCTCCTCGCCGTAATGGAAGACGATGTCGGCCAGCTCGGCCTCGGTGGCGGTGTTCACCACGTCGGCGGCGGTCGGCCCATCGCGTCCCATCCGCATGTCGAGCGGACCGTCGAATCGGAAGGAGAAGCCGCGCTCCGGCTCGTCGATCTGCGGGGAGGAGACGCCGATGTCCAGCGCCACGCCGTCCACCGATTCGACGCCGTGCTCGGCGAGCAGCCGGTCCATGTCGCCGAATCGGCCTTCGACGATCTCCAGCCGGCCCGGATAGGCGAGGGCGAGCCGGCGGCCGCGCTCGATGGCTTCGGGGTCACGGTCGATTCCCCAGACCCGGCAGTCGGCCCGATCGAGAATCGCGCGGGAATAGCCGCCGGCGCCGAAGGTGCCGTCCACATAGACGCCGCCATCGCGCGGGGAGAGCGCGTCCACGACCTCGTTCAGCAGGACGGAGATGTGGGGAGAGGCCGGGGCGGTGGAGACGGGTGTGGGAGTGGTCATGCGCCCTCCCCTCCCCGGTTGGCGGCGGCGCGGGATGCCTTGGCGACGATCTGGCTCAGCGAAATGTCCTTGCGCACGACCTGGTCGCGCAGCGTCTGTTCATGGGCCTTCAAGGCGCCGGGCTCCCAGATCTGGAAGGTCTTGCGGCGGCCGATGAAGGCGGCTTCCTCGTCGATTCCGGCAAATTCGGCCAGTTCCTTGGGCAGGACGATCCGGCCCTCGGTGTCCAGCGAGACGGGGATCAGCTTGCCGAAGATGAAGGTCTCGATCATGTCGCGCTCGTCCGAATCCAGATCGGGGGATTCCAGGCTTTCGGAGAGCACGTCGAGATAATCCTGATCGGCGCCTTCCAGCGCCTGATGATTCAGCGAAGGCCAGAGATAGACGGTGCCGGGAGCCGACGTCTTGGCAAGCGACTGCCGGAACTGCGCCGGGATGGAGCAGCGGCCTTTCCTGTCAACTTTGTTGACGTATGTGGACAGGAAAATGGCCATCGGCCTGACGAACGCCCCCCTTATCCCGTTGCCGGTCCTCGCCGCCGCGAAGCCCTATCCGCTCTTGCCGCTGAACGCGCCCGGTTTGGCTACCTTGGTTGGGTAGTTCCCCCTCCGAACTGGGCTTTCATGGGATAGCATGGGACAGTTTGGGCGTCAACGCCCCCTCCAGTATTCATATGGTGCTGTCAAGACTTTTGGGCCGATGTGTTGCCAGCGTGCAAATAGGTGATCCGAATCGGCGAGAATCGGCAACGTATCAGCGCGCTAATGAGCGATTACGCGGCGTTGCCCCACAGAGTTCGCAGGATGTTCCGTGAGTCCCGCGAATGGTTCCCATCATGTGGCTTTCCATAAAGGCGAATCGCACCCTACGAATGGTATAGCCTGCTGGGGTAACCTACCGAGGCATGGCATGGGACGGCATGGGAATTTGCCCCACAGTTATCCACCGCCTGTGGATGAAGCTGGGGACATCTGTGGACAAGGGGGTGCCATCCCGGTCCCGCGCTGCGGAAAAGGGGTGGTCCGGTGTCCGGAGGTGGTGGGGGTAAACGCCAGATGGCCTGTAAGCCGGGTTTTGTCCTCAGGTTACCCTGATGGATGGCCATTCATCTGGGACGCCGGTTGCCCGGCGCCTCACGCAACCAACCCGGGCGGCGGCGCGGAAACGCGCTTGGCCCCAGACCATCCCATAAGAGATGGCGGGCCGTGCCGCCCCTATTCGGTCTTGCTCCCGGTGGGGTTTACCGTGCCGCCCCTGTTGCCAGGCGCGCGGTGCGCTCTTACCGCACCCTTTCACCCTTACCGCCGGCGCGAGGCCGGTGGCGGTTTGCTCTCTGTGGCACTTTCCCTAGGGTCGCCCCCGCCGGCCGTTAGCCGGCACCGTGTTTCCGTGGAGCCCGGACTTTCCTCCCCCGATCCAAAAGGTCGAAGGCGGCCATCCGGCCATCTGGCGCGGCACTGTGTATAGGGTCGCCGTTCGATTCGCAACTTCGATTCGCAACGGTGTTCGGGGGCGATTCGGATTCTCAGCGCCCGGTCATCCGCAGCAGCGCGCGCAGGCGGCGCAGCGTCTCGGGATCGGAGTCCCCGGTCAGGCGCTCGGGGTGGAAGTGGCGCTGGAAGGACAGCAGAACCCGCGATTCGGCGGCGTCGTACCCATAGCGTCCCAGAAGCGCCGCCACGTCCTCTACAGAATCCGCCGAGTCGTCCGCCGCGGTGGGCTCCGGCCATAGGCCGATTCCACGCGCCGCCAGCCCCGGCCAGTCGAACAGCTCGCCGGGGTCCTCCTTGCGGGCGGGCGCGATGTCGCTGTGGCCGAGCACATCGGCGGGCGCGATTCCATGACGGCCCATGACGTCCAGGCAGAGATCCGCCACGGCGGCCATCTGGGCGGCGGGGAAGGGGCGGTAACCGAACTCGTGCCCCGGATTGACGATCTCGATTCCGATGGATCGGCTGTTCACGTCGGCCCGCCCGCGCCAGGAGGACAGGCCGGCGTGCCAGGCGCGGCGGTCTTCCGGGACATGGGCGTAGACGGCGCCGTCCTCGTCCACCGTGTAGTGGGCGCTGACCTGGGCCTCGGGGTCGCACAGCCGGCTCAGGGCCGACTCGGCGGTGGGCATTCCCGTGTAATGGAGAATCAGCAGCTCCACCCCCACGCCGTCGGGCCGCGGCCCATGGTTGGGGGAGGGACGGTCGATGCATCCGGTGCCCGTGCGCGTCATGGTGTCCTCAGGTCGGGCTTCCTCAGGTCGGATTCGTCACCTTCTCCGCCAGCGCCGTCGGGCGCCGCTTCACGATGACGGCCATGCCGCCCACGGTCAACAGCCCGCCCAGGACCAGCCGGAGCGTGAAGGGATCGTCCATCAGCAGAACGCCGGCCAGCACGCCGAAGACCGGCACGGTCAGCAGGAAGGGCATGGTCTGGTTGACCGAGTATTTGCGCAGCAGCGGGTACCACATCCCATAGGCGCCGATCGTCACGCCCACCGCCATGTAGGCGATGGCGCCCCAGCCCCACAGGGTGGCGTCGGTGAGCGCGGCCATCTGCCCCTCCTCGAACAGGAAGGAGAGCAGGAGCAGCTGCGGGGCGGCGAACAGCGCCATCCAGCCGTTCAGCGCGAAGCCGTCCACCCCGACGATCAGCTTCATTTGGATGCTGGCGACGGCGAAGGCGAAGCTGGCGGCGAGGATCATGAACAGCGGCACCAGCGACCCGGACAACCGCGGCTCGCCCGCGATCACCGCGACGCCCGCGAAGGCGGCGGCCATGCCGGTGGCGCGGCGCCAGCCGAGCTTGTCCTTGAAGACCAGCGCGGCCAGCAGGGAGGAGAAGGGCACCTGCGCCTGCGCGGCCAGCGAGGCGGTGGCCGCGTCGATGCCGTTCAGCCCGGTGAACATCAGCGGGAAATGCACAGTCCCCAGAGTCACCGACAAGATCGCGATGGGCCGCACCGCGCTCCAGGGAATCCGCTTGAAGGGCAGGATCAGCGCCGCCACCGCGAGGAAGCGCAGCGCCATGATGAACAGCGGCGGGAACTCGGCCAGTCCCCATTTGGCGACGACGAAATTCAGGCCCCAGGTCGCCATGACCAGGAGCGCCAGCAGCGAGTCGCGCAGACTCATCCGCGGCCGCCTTCCAGCTCCTCGCGCAGGGCCTCCAGCTCCAGCCAGCGCTCCTCGGCGGCGGCCAGCTCATTCTGTTTCGCCTGCAACCGGTCGGACGTCTTCTGGAACCTGGCGGCGTCGCGGGCGAACAGGTCGGGGTCGGCCAGCGCCGATTCGAGCGTCGCCACCTCGGCGGCCAGCTTGTCCATGCGGGCCGGCAGGTCGTCCAGCTCGCGCTGGTCCTTGTAGCTCAGCTTACCCTTCGGCTTGGCGGCCGCCGGGGCGGCGGCGGGCTTCGCCTTGGCCGGGGCGGCGGCCTTCTCCTTGGGCGGCGGGCGCTGCATCAGATAGTCGGAATAGCCGCCGGGATATTCGGCGATCACGCCGTCCCCCTCCACCGCGATGGTGCTGGTCACCAGACGGTCGAGGAAATCGCGGTCGTGGCTGACCAGCAGCAGCGTGCCCTGATAGTCGCCGAGCACATCCTCCAGCAGGTCCAGCGTGTCCATGTCGAGGTCGTTGGTCGGCTCGTCGAGGATCATCATGTTGCTCGGCCGCGCGAACAGGCGGGCAAGCAGCAGCCGGTTGCGCTCACCGCCCGACAGGGCCTTGACCGGGCTGTCGAGCTGGCGCGTGTCGAACAGGAAGTCGCGCATGTAGCCGGCGACGTGGCGTGGCTGGCCGTTGACCATCACGCTGTCGCCGCCGAAGGGGCACAGCACCTTGCGGATGGTGTCCTCGGGGTCCAGCCCGTCGCGCCGCTGGTCGAAATAGGCGGTTTCCAGGTTGGTGCCCAGCCGGATCGTGCCGCTGTCGGGCTCCATCTGGCCGGTCAGCATCTTCAGCAGGGTGGTCTTGCCGGCGCCGTTCGGTCCGATCAGCCCCACCCGGTCGCCGCGCAGGATGCGGGTGGAGAAATCGTTGACGATGGTCTTGCGGCCGTCCGCCGTGTCGAAGCCCTTCGCGATGTGCTCGGCCTCGATGACCAGCCGGCCGCCGCGCTCGGCCTCGGCGACGGCGAGCTTGGCCTGCTGGCCGCCCTTGATGTGCTCGGCGCGGTCGGTGCGGAGCTGGAGCAGGGCGCGCACGCGGCCCATGTTGCGGGTGCGCCGGGCCGAGATGCCCTCGCGCAGCCACTTCATCTCGCCTTCGATCTTGCGGTTCAGCTTCTGGGCGGCGATCTCCTCCGATTCGAAGACCTCGGCTTGCCAGGTCTCGAACTCGGCGAAGCCGCGGTCGGTGGCGCGCACCGTGCCGCGGTCCAGCCACAGCGTGCGCTTGGCCAGCCGGTTCAGGAAGCTGCGGTCGTGCGAGATCAGCAGCAGCCCGCCGCGGTAGGCCAGCAACTCCTCCTCCAGCCACTCGATGGTGGGCAGGTCGAGGTGGTTGGTCGGCTCGTCCAGCAGCATGACGTCGGGGGCGCCGACCAGCGTGCGGGCCAGCGCCGTGCGCCGCGCCTCGCCGCCCGACAGTGTGTTGGGGTCGAGATGGCCGGGCACCTGGAGCCGGTCCAGCACGGCGTCCACCCGGTGCGTCTCGTCCCGCTCGTCGGCGGGCAGGCCGGCGGCGACGTAGTCGTGGACGGTGGCGCAGCCGGTGAAGTCCGGCTCCTGCGGCAGATAGGCGATGCGGGCGCCGGGCTGGGTGAATACGGTGCCGCCGTCCGGCTGGATCATGCCGGCCAGCACCTTCATCAGCGTCGATTTGCCGGACCCGTTCCGTCCGACCAGACAGGCCTTGTCGCCCCGCCCGATGGACAGGTCGATGGTTTCGAACAGCGGACGGCCGCCGAAGGTGACGGACACGCCCTGGAGCGCGGTGATCGGAGCGGGAGGAGCCATGACCCAACGATACGGTGTGCGGAGGTGTGCTTATATAGCGTGCGGTCCGCAGGCTCGCGACACCCGATTGCGCCGGGGCGGGGATGCACGGGGAGGGAAGGGGGGCGGTTTCGCCGGGGCCCCCACCCTAACCCTCCCCCGCTATCGCAGGGGAGGGAATGGCTCCTCCCCCTGCGAAGCGGGGGGAGGTTGGGAGGGGGGCCCCGGCGAAACCGCCCTTCACCCCCGCCCGCGCTCCTTCTCGATCCGGTCGTAGGCGGCGTTGATGGCGGCGATTTTCTGTGTCGCCAGATCCACGAACTCCTGCGGCATGCCCTGGGCGATCAGCACGTCCGGGTGATGCTCGCGCACCAGACGGCGATGCGCGGCCTTGATCGCCTCGTCGCTGGCGCGGCGGGAGACGCCGAGCACGCCGTAGGGGTCGGTCTCGTTCGGCGTGCCGGCGATGTGGTGGCCGGCGACGATGCGCTCGAACTCCTCGTCGCTGAAGCCGAAGATATGGGCGACGGTGCGCAGATACTCGACTTCCGTCTCGTGCAGCTCGTCGTCGGCCTCGGCGATGGCCAGCAGGCTGTCGAGCAGCTCCTCCAGCACGGCACGGCGGTCCTCGAACAGGCCGGCGATCTGCTGGGCGTAGTCCTCGAAACCGTGGGTGTCCTTGCGGGCGAGGTCGAAGACGTGGCCCACCGTGTCCAGCTCCTCCGGCGGGACGCGGAACAGGCGCTTGAAGGTGTCCACCTCCACCCGCTTCACCACGCCGTCGGCGCGGGCCATCTTCGCCGACAGAGCGATCACGCCGATGGTGAAGGCGATGGACTTGGTCCCATCCGCCGGGCCGCACAGGCCGCGGATGCCGCGCCCCACCGCATAGCCGGCGGCCAGACCGATCAGGCCCCCGATCGGGCCGCCGATGGTGAAACCGGCCGCCCCGCCCAGGACGCTGCCCCAGATGCTCATTGTTATCCGCCTTTCGACCGAGGGAGCAGCATACCGGCAGTCCGGCGCCGCGCCAACCGGCCCCATACTTTTTCGTTGTTTCCCAGCATCTTCGCGCGCCGCGCCCTTTTCATCCGTTGGAGGTAGGGAATTTTCCGGCGGAGCGGAATGTTGCTGCGCTGCAACGGAGCCTTGTTGTCGTGGTCAGAGGGCTTGCCCTTCGGCCGCTCCTTCGCCATGTTGCGCCGCAACAAAAGAGGGCGACCGGTCCAGGCCGCCGATGGGGAAGCGGACGACGCGAAGCGGTGCGATGTCCCGAATCACCAGCGCCACGAGTCCCCCCATGTCCGCCATCCGCAAGCTTCTCCCCGCCGAGCGCGGCCAATACCGCGCGCATCTGCTGCGGCTCGACAAGGCGGACCGCTACGCCCGCTTCACCGGCACCGTCTCCGACGAAGTCATCGCCCAGCATTGCGAGTCGCTCGACTGGACGCGGACCGCGCTGCTCGGCCTGTTCGACCGCGGCGAGCTGCGGGGCGCGGTGGAGCTGTGCTTCGACCGGCTGCTGTGGCCGGGTGCCGCGGAGCTGGCGATCAGCGTCGAGACGGGGTTTCAGGGGCGGGGCGTCGGCTCCACCCTGGTCCGCCGCTCGCTGTCCATCGCCGCCAACCGGGGCATCCGGCAGGTCCATATGATGTGCCTGTCCGACAACACCCGCATGCGCGCCCTGTCGCGCCGCTTCGGCGGAACGATGGAGCGCGACGGCGGTGAGTTCGCCATCACCTTCGACCTGCCGCGGCCTTCCCAGGTCTCGCTGGCGCTGGAGGCGTTCGAGGACGGGGCCGGCGCAGTGAACGCCATGCTGGACGGGTTGCCCGCGCTGCTCAAGGCGGCCTGACCGAACGGGCAGGGGAACGAAGCGCATCCCACCCTTTCGTGCACCCCGTCTTGACCGGCGGCGGCGTATGGTCACACTCCCCGTAAAGCCAAGACATCAGGGAGTGGGATATGGCGCCCCAACAGCCGGGCCGGTGGCAGTTCTGGATCGACCGCGGCGGCACCTTCACCGACATCGTGGCCAAACGCCCGGACGGGTCGGTGGTCACGCACAAGCTGCTGTCGGAGAATCCGGAACGCTACCGCGACGCCGCCATCCAGGGCATCCGCGACCTGCTGGGCCTCGCCCCCGACCAGCCGATCCCGGCGGAAGCGGTCGAGGCGGTGAAGATGGGCACCACCGTCGCCACCAACGCGCTTCTGGAGCGCAAGGGCGAGCGCACGCTGCTGCTCATCACCGAGGGGCTGGGCGACCAGCTCCGCATCGGCTATCAGGCCCGCCCGAAGATCTTCGCCCGCCACATCGTCCTGCCCGAGCTGCTCTACGAGCGGGTGGCCGAGGTGCCGGAGCGGGTCAAGGCCGACGGCACGGTGCTGAAGGCCGTGGACCTGCGCGCCGTACGGGTCCAGCTGGAGCAGGCCTACCAGGACGGCTTCCGCGCCGCCGCGGTGGTGCTGATGCACGGCTACCGCTTCCCGGATCATGAGAAGCAGGTGGCGGCGCTGGCCCGCTCCATCGGCTTCACCCAGGTCTCGGTCAGCCATCAGGTCAGCCCGCTGATGAAGATCGTCGGGCGCGGCGACACCACGGTGGTCGACGCCTACCTGTCGCCGATCCTGCGCCGCTATGTGGAGCAGGTGGCCGGCGACCTCTCCGGCGTGCGGCTGATGTTCATGCAGTCGAACGGCGGGCTGACCGACGCGCGCTGGTTCCAGGGCAAGGACGCCATCCTCTCCGGCCCGGCGGGCGGCATCGTCGGGGCGGTGCGCACCGCGCGCATGGCCGGCTTCGACCGGGTCATCGGCTTCGACATGGGCGGCACCTCCACCGACGTGTCGCACTACGCCGGGGAGTATGAGCGCGCCTTCGACACGGTGGTGGCGGGGGTGCGGATGCGCGCCCCGATGATGCACATCCACACCGTGGCGGCGGGCGGCGGCTCGGTCTGCTTCTTCGACGGGGCGCGTTTCCGCGTCGGGCCGGAGAGCGCCGGCGCCAACCCCGGCCCGGCCTGCTACCGCCGCGGCGGGCCGCTGACTGTGACCGATTGCAACGTGATGGTCGGCAAGCTGCACCCCGACTTCTTCCCCCACGTCTTCGGGCCGGAGGCCGACCAGCCGCTCGACGCCGCCGTCGTCCGCGAAAAGTTCGCCGATCTGGCCGAGGAGGTGAACGAGGCGCTGGGCACCGCGATGACCCCGCATCAGGTGGCCGAGGGCTTCCTGAAGATCGCCGTGGACAACATGGCGAACGCCATCAAGAAGATCTCGGTCCAGCGCGGCTACGACGTCACCCAATACACGCTGAACGGCTTCGGCGGGGCGGCGGGGCAGCATGTCTGTCTGGTCGCCGACGCGCTGGGCATGCGCAAGGTCTTCCTGCACCCGCACGCCGGCGTGCTGTCCGCCTACGGCATCGGCCTCGCCGACACGGTGGCGATCCGCGAGCGCGCGGTGGAGGCCCGCCTCGACGACGCCCTGGTGGACGAGCTGACCGCCACGCTCGCCGCGCTGGAGGCCGAGGGGCGCATGGAGCTGGCCCGCCAGGGCGTGCCGGAGGACCGTCTCGCCGTCCTGCGCAAGGCGCACATCAAGGTGGAGGGCTCCGACAGCCCGCTGGTCGTCGATTTCGGGCCGCTCGACGCCATGGCCGCGGCCTTCGAGGCGGCGCACCGCCAGCGCTACGGCTTCATGATGGAGGGCAAGGCCCTGGTGGTCGAGGCCGTGTCGGTGGAGGCCGTGGGCCGCACCGAGAGCGCCGACGACCAGGACCTGCCCAGCGTCACCGGCGCCCTGCCGCGGCGCCTCGCCACCGTCACCCTGCACACGGGCGGCGCCGACCGCGAGGCGCCGGTCTACGACCGCGACCAGCTCCAGCCCGGCAACCGCGTGACCGGCCCCGCCGTCATCCGGGAGAAGATCGCCACCACGGTGGTCGAGCCCGGCTGGATCGCCGAGGTGACGCGCAAGAACCACCTCGTGCTCACCCGCTTCGAGGAGCTGCCGCAGCGCCTCGCCATCGGCACCAAGGCCGACCCGGTGATGCTGGAGGTCTTCAACAACCTGTTCATGTCCATCGCCGAACAGATGGGCTTCACGCTGGAGAAGACCGCCTATTCGGTGAACATCAAGGAGCGTCTGGACTTCTCTTGCGCCCTGTTCGACGCGGACGGCGGGCTGATCGCCAACGCCCCGCACATGCCGGTGCATCTCGGCTCGATGGGCGAGAGCGTGCGCGCCATCGTGGAGCGGCGCCACGGGGCGATGAATCCCGGCGACGTCTACATGCTGAACGACCCCTATCACGGGGGCACGCATCTGCCGGACATCACGGTCATCACCCCGGTCTTCGACGAGGCCGGCGAGCGCGTGCTGTTCTACGTCGCCTCGCGCGGGCACCACGCCGACGTCGGCGGGATCACCCCCGGCTCGATGCCGCCGGACAGCACGACCATCGACCAAGAGGGCGTCCTTCTCGACAACATCCAGCTCGTCGAGCGGGGCCGCTTCCTGGAGGAGGAAGTCGTCGCCCTCTTCACCGCCGGGCCGCAGCCGGCGCGCAACGTGGCGCAGAACCTGGGCGACCTGAAGGCCCAGATCGCCGCCAACGAGCAGGGCGCGCGGGAGCTTCGCCGGATCGTCGCCCAGTTCGGGCTGGAGACGGTCAACGCCTACATGAAGCTGGTCCAGGACAACGCCGAGGAGCAGGTCCGCCGCGTCATCGACGTGCTGACCGACGGCGAGTTCGTGCAGGAGCTGGACAACGGCGCGGTCATCAAGGTCCGCATCACCATCGACAAGGACGAGCGGTCGGCGCGGGTGGACTTCACCGGCACCAGCCCGCAGCTCACCAGCAACTTCAACGCCCCGACGGCGGTGTGCCGGGCGGCGGTGCTCTACGTCTTCCGCACGCTGGTGGACGACGAGATCCCGATGAACGAGGGCTGCCTGAAGCCCATCGAGATCGTCATCCCGCCGGGCACCATGCTGTCGCCCAGCTACCCCGCCGCGGTGGTGGCCGGCAACGTGGAGACCAGCCAGTGCGTCACCGACGCGCTCTACGGCGCGCTCGGCGTGCTGGCCTCGGCCCAGGGGACGATGAACAACACGACCTTCGGCAACGAGCGCTACCAATATTACGAGACGGTCTGCGGCGGCTCCGGCGCCGGTCCCGGTTTCGACGGGACGGACGCGGTGCACACCCACATGACCAACTCGCGCCTGACCGACCCGGAGGTGCTGGAGTGGCGCTTCCCGGTGCTGCTGGACAGCTTCCGCATCCGCCGCGAATCGGGCGGGGCGGGGCGCTGGCGCGGCGGCGACGGGGTGGTGCGGCGCCTGAGGTTCCTGGAGCCGATGACCGCCGCCATCCTGTCCAACCACCGCCGGGTTCCCCCCTTCGGCCTGAAGGGCGGCGCCCCCGGCCAGATCGGGCGCACCTGGGTCCAGCGCACCGACGGCTCGGTGGAGGAACTCGGCCCCCAGGACAAGACCGCCATGGGGGAGGGCGACGTGCTGGTCGTCGAAACCCCGGGCGGCGGCGGGTACGAGGAAGTGTGAGGAGCCAATCCCTTCCCCCCCTGGGGAGAAGGTTAGGATGAGGGGGCGCCGAAGGCGGCCCATGCTGCAAAACAGGGACTTTTCTCCGCCCTGCCGGGCGTAATGCCCCCTCACCCTCCCCTCTCCCCAGGGGGAGAGGGTTTTGCTGCGGCACCCACCCATGCGCGCGAGTCGCTTGTCTGCGCGGGCGGCGGGGCTTAGCTTCTCCGGTCCTACCACCGCACGGCATCGTGCCAAAAAGTACCCCTGGGGGAGATTCGTCCATGACCGCCGTACCCGCCGCCCAGCCTCGCGTCGCCTTCACCGACGAGATGAAGGCCGAGTTCAAGGCCCTGCTTGGGGACCGCTTCACCACCGCCGCGGCGGTGCGCGAGCATCACGGCAAGGACGAGTCCTACCACCCCAACTTCCCGCCCGACGGCGTCGCCTTCGCCACCTCCACCGAGGAGGTCAGCGCCATCGTCACGCTCTGCGCCAAGCACAAGCTGCCGATCATCCCCTTCGGCACCGGCACCTCGCTGGAGGGCGGCGTCGCCGCGCTGGCTGGCGGCATCTGCATCGACGTGTCGACCATGAAGGAGGTTCTGCGCGTCAGCCCGGAGGACCTCGACGTCACCGTCCAGGCCGGCGTGACCCGCAAGCAGCTCAACGAGCATCTGCGCGACACCGGCCTGTTCTTCCCCATCGACCCCGGCGCCGACGCCTCGCTCGGCGGCATGGCCTCCACCCGCGCCAGCGGCACCAACGCCGTGCGCTACGGCACCATGCGCGAGAACGTGCTGGGGCTGACCGTGGTGCTGGCCGACGGCCGGATCATCAAGACCGGCGGGCGCGCCCGCAAGTCGGCCGCCGGCTATGACCTGACCCGCCTGTTCGTCGGGGCGGAGGGCACGCTCGGCATCATCACCGAGGTGACGTTGCGCCTCTACGGCATTCCGGAGGCGATCTCGTCGGCGGTCTGCCCGTTCAACGACATCCGCGGCGCCGTGGACACGGTGATCCAGACCATCCAGTCCGGTATCCCCGTCGCCCGCATCGAGCTGCTGGACGAGGTCCAGATGGACGCGGTGAACAAATATTCCAAGCTGGACTACAAGGTCGCTCCGACCCTGTTCTTCGAGTTCCACGGCACCGCCGCCGGGGTGAAGGAGCAGGCGGAGATGGTCTCGGCCATCGCCGCGGAGTATGGCGGCAGCGAATTCACCTGGGCGACCCGTCCGGAGGACCGCTCCAAGCTCTGGCAGGCCCGCCACGACGGCTATTACGCGGCGCTGGCGCTGCGCCCCGGCTCCAAGGGCTGGCCGACGGACGTCTGCGTGCCGATCTCGCGGCTGGCCGACTGTATCCTGGAGACCAAGAAGGACATCGCCGAGTCCTCGATGCTGGCCCCGCTGGTCGGCCATGTCGGCGACGGCAACTTCCACCTCGTCTACGTCATCGACCCCGAAAAGCCGGAGGAGCTGGCCGAGGCCAAGCGCCTGAACGACCGCATGGTCGACCGGGCGCTCGCCATGGGCGGCACCTGCACCGGCGAACACGGCATCGGCTACGGCAAGATGGAGTTCCTGGAGAAGGAGGCCGGCGACGCCTTCGCCGTGATGGGCGAGCTGAAGCGCGCCTTCGACCCGGACAACCGGATGAACCCCGGCAAAGTCGTCCGCATCTGAGGATAGGGCAAGGGGAGCGCCGTGGCGCTCCCCTTGCCCCTCCGGTCAGCGCGTCAGCCGCGTCATCAGGCTGGAGGTGTCCAGCCGGTTGCCGCCCATCCCCTGCACCTCGGCGTAGAACTGGTCCACCAGGGCGGTGACGGGCAGGCTGGCGCCGTTGTTGTGCGCCTCGCCCAGCACGATGCCCAGGTCCTTGCGCATCCAGTCCACGGCGAAGCCGAAGTCGAACTTGCCGTCCAGCATGGTCTTGGCGCGGTTGTCCATCTGCCAGGACTGGGCGGCCCCCTTCCCGATCACGTCCACGACCTTGTGCCCGTCCAGCCCGGCTTTCTGCGCGAAGGCCATGCCCTCGGCCAGCCCCTGGAGCAGGCCGGCGATGCAGATCTGGTTGACCATCTTCGTCAGCTGACCGGCCCCCGCCGGCCCCATGTGGGTGACGGAGCGGCCGTAGCAGGCCATCAGCGGCTGGGCACGGGCGAAGGCGTCGGCGTCGCCGCCCACCATCACCGTCAGCACCCCGTTCTCCGCCCCGGCCTGTCCGCCGGACACCGGCGCGTCGAGAAAGAACAGGCCGCGCTCGCGGGCCAGCTCGGCCATCTCGCGCGAGACGGTGGCGGAGACGGTGGAATGGTCGGCGACGACGGTGCCGGGCTTCATGGTGCCCATCGCCTCGCCGGCCACCGCCCGCACGTCGTCGTCGCCTCCGACGCAGAGGAAGACCACCTCGGCGTCGCGGGCGGCGTCGGCCGGTGTGGCGGCGCTGGCGCCGCCGAAGCGGGCGGTCCAGGCGTCGGCCTTGGCGGTGGTGCGGTTGAAGACGGTCACCCGGTGGCCGCCCCGGACGGCCAGATGGCCGGCCATGGGAAAGCCCATCGTGCCAAGCCCCAGAAAGGCGACGGGGCGGGAGTCGGTCGCGGTGTCGGCCATGGTCCTGTCTTTCGTTGCTGTATCGGCTGCGGATTGTTTTTTGTCGGCGGCTGCCCTTGGATCGCCAAGCTAGGCCGGGAGCGCGTCCCGATCAAACGCCGCCCGTCGAACGCAGCGCGATTGAAGCGTGGCGGGGTCCTTCCCCCATCCGGCATCCCCGTGCAGCGGCACTCTGCCGCGGGAGGCATGACTCTTTCGGACGAGGTTGTCTCGCCGCGCCCTTGCTCCCGGCGCGTGATGTGTTAAGAGGTTGAATGCCGGGTTTGCAGCGCAGCACCCGGCCATGCCGGCGCAACGGCGCCGGTGAACCAGGGCCAGAGCCGGGGCCGCAAGACCCGGGCCGGAGAACAAGGGAAGGATAGCCGCATGACGAATCAGCCGGGTTTCCAGGATGCGCCGCCGGACGAGCGTTCGAACCTCACGGACGAGCAGGAAAGCGCCATCCGCGTCCTCGCCAACAGCCTGCACCGCCTGAACGACGCCGTCGTCAAGGCCGTGGAGGCCGGCGTGACGGTCGAGCTGATGCGCACCGCCCGCTATCACAACGCGACGGGCAACTGGGGCGACCAGCTCACCCCGATGATCCGCACCAAGTAAGCGGCTCATCCCATCCGACCGGAAGGCCTCCCGTCCGAAAGGACAGGGAGGCCTTTCCCTTTTCGGCATGCCCCATCCGGTCCCACCATTGTTCCCGTCGCGGTGCGGAACCGCGGCGCCCTTCGCTGGTTCCTTCCATTTGGCCCCCAGCAAGGAAACGGTCATGAAGGACGCTCAGAACCACACCCCGCAGCGTCAGGGGCAGCGTCAGGGCATGAACGACCGCGAAGCGTTCTGGCGCATGCATTGCTTGTCGGAACCGACCTTCACCGACCTCACCCATGGCATCTTCCTGGGGCTGATCTGGTCGGCGGTGCTGTGGGCGCCGATGTTCATCAGCGTTCTGCTCTGATCCTTCCGTCTGGTCAGACGGCTTTTGCGGTGCGGAGCAGGGCGCGGACGCGGGCGGCGAGCTGGTCCGGGGTGAAGGGCTTGGGCAGGACGGCGGCGTCGGCCTTCAGGCCGGTCAGCGATTCCGGGCTGTAGCCGGAGATCAGCAGAACCCGGATGCTGGGCCAGCGCTCCTGGACCCGCCGCGCCAGATCGATCCCCGACACGCCGTAGGGCATCACGACGTCCGTCACGATTACGTCGAAGGCGTTATCCTGCTCAAGGATCTCCAGCGCGGCGGCGCCGTGGTCGGCGGTTTCCACCTCGAAGCCCTCCTGTGTCAGCCCCTCCACGGTGGCCATCAGGACCAATGCGTTGTCCTCGACCACCAGCAGGCGGACCGGGCCGGCCGGCATCGTCTCCACCGCGTCCGGAACCGCTTCCGTCTCCGGCACCCGGCCGGACACCGGCAGGGTGATGCGGACGACCGTGCCGCGGCGCGGCGCGCTGGAGATGGCGGCGTTGCCGCCCGACTGGCGGGCGAAGCCGTAGACCATCGACAGGCCGAGACCCGTCCCCTTGCCGTGCGGCTTGGTGGTGAAGAACGGCTCGAAGGCGCGGGCGGCGACTTCGGGCGGCATGCCGCTGCCGGTGTCGGTGATCTCCAGAATGGCGAGCGGGCCGTCGGGCGTTTCCTCCTGCCGGGCGGCGATGCGGATGCGCCCACCCGTCGGCATCGCGTCGCGGGCGTTGACGACGAGATTCAGCACCGCCAGCTCCAGCTGGACCGGGTCCACCTCCACCCGTAGGGGAGCGTTGGGAAGCGCCCAATCCAGCGCGATGTCGGCGCGGATGGAGCGTTCCAGCAGATCGGCCATGACCCGCAGGGCGTCCCCCAGATCGATCACCTTGGGGTCCACCGCCTCCTGGCGCGAGAAAGCGAGAAGCTGCCCGGTCAGCGTCCGGGCGCGTTCCAGCGCGGTGCGGGTGCCGTCCAGATAGCGTTCCCCCTCCGCCGGCAGATGCCGTTCCATCAGATGCAGGTTGGCCAGGGCCGCGGTCAGCAGGTTGTTGAAGTCGTGGGCCACGCCCCCGGTCAGCTGGCCCAGCGCCTCCAGTTTCTGCGACTGGCGCAGCGCGTTCTCCAGCGACTCGCGGGCGCGGGCCTCTTCGGTCCAGCGGCGGACGGCCCGCATCTCGCTCTGCGCGCGGCGCAGCGCCAACAGGGTGATGCCGACCAGAGCCAGCATCGCCGGCACGGTGAAGGCAGCGTATGTCAGGACGTTGTGCGCCCAGCCGGCCCGGATCTCGGCGATCGGGATGCCGTAGGTGACGTAGATCGGGTAGGGCGCGACCTTCATGAAGCCGTTGAGTCTCGCCACGCCGTCGAGGCGGCCCCGCGTCCGGAACACGCCTTCGGTCTTCCCGGCCGCCATGGCGCCGAGCAGGAAGCTGTCCGAGGCATGACGGGCCTGCCGGTCGCCCATTGAGGGGAAACGGACCAGAACCGAGCCGTCGCGGCGGACGAGGGAGATCGCCTCCTTCGGACCGGCGACGACGAGTTGATAGAAATCGGCCAGATAATCGGTCAGCACCGCGGTCAGCAGCACGCCGTTGAACGGCCCTTCCGGGCCTCCCGCGGCGGCGCGGCGGCGCGTGACGTTGAACTGCCGCTTGCCCGACCCCCGCCCGGTGATCGCCTCGCTGACGAGGATGCCGGCGTCGCCGGCCGCCTGGGTGCGGAAATACTCCCGGTCGCCGACGTTGATCAACGGGGCGGGGAACAGGCGGTTGTCGTTGCGCAGCGCGCCGTTGGGATCGACCAGCCCGACGACGCCGATCTGCGGAAGCTCCTCGACCAGCGTCCTCAGATAGCCGTGCAGGTCATCGGACCGGCCGATCTCGTCCCAGCTCATGCCGGCGGTCCGCTCGTCCAGCCGGTCCAGGACCTGCTCGACCGTGTCGAAGACCTTCTGCATGTGCTCATGCAGGATCAGCACGGTCTTGCGGATGTTGCGCTCGGCCTGCTCCTCCTCTTCATAGAAGTCGCGCCAGGCGATGGCGGCGAACAGCAGGGTGGGGACCAGGACGGAAGCCACCAGGAGGGTACGCAGAAGACGCAACATTCCCGCCGATTCGGTTGCCAGGGCGTCGAGGTGGCGGAGGGGCATGGGCTTTGGGAGACTTGAGGCGGGGAGGGTGGCGACAGGGCGGGACGCCGTGCGCGGGCCATCGCGGTCAGGAAGCTATGCCGGTCCGCGGCGATTGGAGCAACCTGAACTTTTCGGCGCCCCTTATGACCTTCAGTGGAAGAGTTGCGAGGCCGGGGCCCTTCGCCATGGCCCCGCAGGGCGGAACCGGCAACAATGCTACGGGATCGAACTCCCATCGGTGCCCTTCTGCCGTGGAGACCATCAGCCATGCCCCTGAAACCCATCGAACACGCCGACGCCGCACCCGAGGTGCGCGCCGTCTACGACGACATCAAGGCGGCCCGCAACGTGCCGGACGTCAACAATTTCTGGAAGATGACCGCCCATCACCCGCCGACGCTGAAGCGCACCTGGGAGAGCCTGAAGGAGGTGATGGCCTCCGGCGCGCTGGACCCGCTGGTCAAGGAGATGATCTTCGTCGCGGTCAGCGTGACCAACGGCTGCGACTATTGCATCCGCTCGCACGAGGCGGCGGCGCGGCGCGCCGGCATGACCGACGCCCAGTTCGGCGAGCTGATGGCCGTCATCGGCATGGCCAACGAGACCAACCGCCTCGCCAAGGGTTATCAGGTGGAGATCGACGAGGCGTTGAAATAGCCCCTCACGCGATGTCGTCGAGGGCGTCCTCCAGCGACGGGTAGATGCCCTCGGCCAACGAACCGTCCACCCGCACCGGCCGGGGCAGGACGGCCACGGCGTCCAGCGCCCCGCGCAGCGTCAGGCCGGTGACCTCCACGAAGCCGCCGCGATTGCCGTAGCGCCCGGCGGTCCATTCCGCCCGCTCGGGGTCGCCGGACAACCGCCCATTGCAGGTGATCATCTCGTGGGTGTCGTCGCCGCCGCGCCGGTTCCAGGCCATGCCGCCGCCCACGCCGCTGCCGATGTCGCGGGGGCGGAAGCCGTGGGGCTGGAGCAGGTCGCGCACGGCGCGGGACACCACCACGGCCTTGGGATCGATCTCCGTCCCCACGGGGCCGCCCGCCGCGTGGGGTTCCTGTCCGATCGCCTGTTCCATGGGTCCGCTCCCCGTCTGTGTCGCCATGCTCAAACAACAGGCGGGAGCGCGGCCTGTGCCGCAGCGGCGGAGCGGAAAAGCGAAAGGGCCGATGCGTCGCCGCATCGGCCCTTTTCGTATTGGTCGGAGAGAGAGGATTCGAACCTCCGGCCCCTGCCTCCCGAAAGCAGTGCTCTACCAGGCTGAGCTACTCTCCGGTCCAGTCGGTGCCGCCGTTGCCAGCGTCGCCGTGGAGCGGGTGTATAGACCCATTGCCCGTGGGCTGCAATGGGAATAAGCGGCATTTGCGGAATGTTTTTTTGCCGAGCCGCGAAAGCCGGTGTGGAGGCTGCCGCAACGGCTGGTTGGCTGGGCCGGAAAAGCGAAAGGGCCGATGCGTCACCGCATCGGCCCTTGTCGTATTGGTCGGAGAGAGAGGATTCGAACCTCCGGCCCCTGCCTCCCGAAAGCAGTGCTCTACCAGGCTGAGCTACTCTCCGGTCCGTCGGTGGCGCCGTGGCCGGCGTCACCGTGGGCCGCGTATATAGCCGCTCGATCCGGGAGCTGCAACGTGAAAATCACCCCCAGCGGCGAAAAAGTTCCCAAGGCTCAGAAATCGCGCTCGATCACGAAGTCCAGCACCTCCAGCAGGGCGGCCTTCACCGGGGTGTCCGGGAACAGGCCCAGCGCGTCGCGCGCGATGGCGCCGTAGTGGCGCGCGCGCTCCACGGTGTCCTTCAGCGCGTTGTGCTTGGCCATCAGCTCCTGGGCGCGCTCCAGGTCGCCCTCCTGCTGGTCCAGCTCCTCCATGGTGCGGCGCCAGAAGGCCCGCTCCTCGTCGTTGCCGCGGCGGAAGGCCAGCACGACCGGCAGGGTGATCTTGCCCTCGCGGAAGTCGTCGCCGACCGTCTTGCCCAGCTTCGCCTGCTTGGCCGAATAGTCGAGCACGTCGTCGACGAGCTGGAAGGCGATGCCCAGGTTCATGCCGTAGTCGTAGAGCGCCAGCTCCTCCGCCTGCGGGCGGTCGGCCACCACGGCGCCGACGCGGCAGGCCGCGGCGAACAGCTCCGCCGTCTTGGCCTTGATGACCTCCAGATAGGCCTGCTCGCTGGTCTCGGTGTCGTTGGTGGTGCGCAACTGCAGCACCTCGCCCTCGGCGATCACCGCGGACGCCTTGGACAGGATGCGCAGCACGTCGAGCGACCCGACCTCCACCATCAGCTCGAAGCTGCGGGAGAACAGGAAGTCGCCGACCAGCACGCTGGCCTTGTTGCCGAACACCGCGTTGGCCGAGGCGAGACCGCGGCGCAGGTCGCTCTCGTCCACGACGTCGTCGTGCAGCAGGGTGGCGGTGTGGATGAACTCCACCACCGCGGCCAGCATCTTGTGATCCTCGCCCTTGTAGCCGCACAGCTCGGCGGCGGCGAGGGTGAGGACGGGGCGCAGGCGCTTGCCGCCGGCGGCGATGAGATAGCCGGCGAGCTGCGGGATCATATCGACGGACGAATGCATCCGCTGGACGATGATCTCGTTCACCGCGCTCAGGTCATCGGCCACCAGGGCGGTCAGATCGTCGAGCGGGGTGGACTTCCGCCGTTTCGGCTCGAGGTTGGTCACGACCGCCAAGGTCGACTCCAATGATGATTGACGTGACGAATTCCGGCAGGGAGCATAACGGCATAGCCTCTTCGGTCAAGTCCGCAAGGCGAATAAGGGCACAGAACAGCCGGGATTTCATGAAGGAACTTCTGCGCACCACCGATCCGGTCCGTCTGAGCTGGCTTCTCGCCCTGCTGACCGACGCGGGAATCGAGGGGATCGTGCTGGACACCCACACCAGCATCCTGGAGGGCTCCATCGGCGCCATCCCCCGCCGCCTGATGGTGGCGGAGGAGGACCATGCCGCCGCCTGCCGCCTGCTGCGCGACGCCGGGGAGGAGCTGGGGGCGTAAGGGAGGGCGCGCCTCGTCGCCTTGTGGCCAAACGCCACGCAGGCACCGCGCCATGGGGCACGGTGCCTGCGTGGAGAGCAGAACGTGATGTTTGTCAGGTGGCCTGCGCGTCGGTCGTCTTTGCCTTGCCGGCGCTCGCCTTGAGAGCGTCAAGCAGCCCATTGACCAGGGCATCGCGGGTGCTGGCCCCTTCGCCTTGCGAACCGCCCAGTCCGCCGCTCGCCAGTCCGCCGCTCGCCAGTCCGCCGATGCCACCCGACTTCTGGGCGCTTGTTGCGAGAGCCGATTGCAGCATGGACAATGCCGCCTGCGCGTTTCCGGTATCGTTCTTGGGTTTGGCGCTGTCCGCCTTTGCGCTTTCGGGCTTGGCGCTTTCGGCATTCGGGGGCTGCGACGCGCTCACCGTGGCCGTGGCCGGCGCTGCGGGGGGGGCTGCTTCCGGTGCTGACGCTTTGGCTTTCGGCCCCAAGCCTGGGACATCGGCGGCCTGAGCGTACTTGACGAAGGCGTCCTTGAAGACGGTTTGGTTGAAGCCGAGTTCCCCCAGCTTCATCATGGCGTTGTAGCCTTCCTCCGACCCGATGCCCTCGCTCGTGGAGTCGCCACTGGCCTGCTGCTGCGTCAGAAACTCCCCCTCCTTCCGCTTCAAGACGGCGGCGGCGGCGTTTCCGAACAGTTCGGTGAAGCCCGGTTCGCCGGTGTCCTTGAACGCATCGGAGGCTGCAAAGGCGGAGGTGGCCTCCTTCAACTGGTCTCTCAATTGATCGTGGCTGATTTCGCCGTTCGCATAGGCGTTGTGCGCGGCCTTGCGTCCCTCGGCGACTTGGCCGATGACCTTGTACGCCTCCTTCGGGTCGGGATGCTTCGCATAGGCGTTCTGGAAGGCTTGGTTCTCGGCTGAGGTGTTTGGCGTTTCCTCAACGTATCGGTTGAACGTCGCGTATTCCGCAAGTTGCTGCAGGCCGCGCGCGACGTCGTCGGTGCTTGCCTTTCCCGAGGAGACGAACTCGTCAAGCATGGTCCGTGCCTTCGGGTCGAGATGCTTGAAAATCTCGGCCGTCTTTCCGGTCAGCGCTTGGCCCAGTTTGCTCACGGACAGGCTGTCGACGGTTTGTCCCGCCGTCTTAGCGCTTCCCGATGCGACCGGAGCGGACGAGACGGGTTTCCAATGTTCGGTGGTGACATACGTGGGTGTCTGTATAGAACCGCTCCCAATCACAGGCATGGCGCCCTCCTCGCGAGCATCTGTTTCTTTGAAAGCATCCTATAAGAGATTTTCAACATTCGCAAGAGCTCACGGAAAGGCGTGCGAAGCATTTGCGGCTTGCCTCCACAGATTTCCTCCAAAAAACATCCTAGGTCTCAGCATCGCGGTCGAATTTATGGAGATTTTAATTAGTTAGAAAGCTAACTAATTAATAGTATTGCAGATGATATGAATGGATACATAAATATGTATGCGAGTATACCGTGTCAACTTGACGCATTCAATGCCGTTTGTCTTGTATGCAAATTTGTTTACTTCACATCGTGAGAAAAAATTTACAATAATTGGAGTGTCAAATATGGCCACGTACTATGGGGACAGCGGAAACAATTACATTGGCCCTTACTCCGGGCCGAACATCATATTCGGGGGTGCCGGCAACGATACCTTGGAAGGGTTCACCGACCACGATCGCCTCGACGGCGAAGATGGGAATGACGTGCTGCTTGGCTGGTTCGGAAACGATTCTCTTTACGGGGGGAATGGCTCCGACACGCTGTATGGCGAGGACAACAACGATCTCCTCTCCGGTGGAGAGGGTAACGATTACTTGTTGGGCGGAAACAACAACGACACCCTGTACGGCAACGCCGGCAATGATGTGCTTTGGGGTGATGACAACGACCTCTATTCCGGGTCCGACGTGCTGGCGGGCGGGACCGGAGACGATACTCTGTTCGGTGGCGGCGAGAGCGATTTCTATATGTTTACGTTCTACAGCGATGGAAGGGACTATATTTACGACTCCAGCGGCAGCTATGACGAGCTGTACATCAACGGTGTGTCGAATCTGAGCGGCCTTCAATTCTTCAGGGCCACGGCCTTTGGGTCATCGAATGACTATAACGACTTGGTCATTCGGCGCGCTGGGGATACGGCGATGTCGGAATACATCGTCGTCGACGATTACTGGAGCGGCAGCGCGGCCGGGGCTGGGCGGATCGAGTATCTAACCGTCAATGGATCGAATTACTGGTTCAACGATGTGACGTCCTCGCTATAACGATCGCGGAAACAGACGATTGGAGCCGGGTGTCGGCACGGCTCCAATCGCGTCGATCCGCCGGAACGCACCGGAGGGGCGCCGGGGAGGCTTCCGGGCGAGCGGCGGCTCGGCGCAAGGCGAACCTGTGATCCTGATAAGAATTCCTTTGTGAATATCGTCGTGTCTCTGTGTCTTTGTGGTTCAACCTCCCTCGCTTATCCGCCGCATGACCGAACCCATCGACTCCCTACTGGACAGCCGCGTCCGCCTGCACCAGCCGCAGGCCGGCTACCGCGCCGCCATCGACCCCGTGCTGCTCGCCGCCTTCACCGCCGCCGGGGCGGGGGAGCGGGTGCTGGACGTCGGCACCGGCACCGGGGCGGCGGCGCTGTGCCTCGCCGCCCGTGTGCCCGACGTGACGATCGTCGGTCTGGAGAAGCGGGCGGAGGCGGCCGACCTCGCCCGGCGCAACGCCGCCCTCAACGGGCTGGACAACCGGGTGAGCGTCCTTGAGGGCGACCTGCTGGCTCCTCCGCCGGAGCTGACCCCCGGACACTTCGATCGGGTGATGATGAACCCGCCCTACCTGCGCGCCGGGGCGGCCAGCGTGCCGCCCGATCCCTGGAAGGCCGCCGCGAACGTGGAGGGAGAGGCGGGGCTGACCGACTGGGTCCGCTTCGCCGCCGCGATGCTGAAGCCGCGCGGCACGCTGACCATGGTCCACCGCGCCGACCGGGTGGACGAGATCCTGGCCGCGCTGCATGGCGCCCGATTCGGCTCCCTGACGCTCGTCCCGCTCTGGCCGAAGGCGGGGGAGGAGGCGCGGCGCCTCCTGGTGGCGGCCCGGAAGGGAGGGCGCTCGCCGGCCCGTTTCACCGCCGGGCTGGTGCTGCACGGCCCCGACGGCGCCTATGGCGGGCAGGCGCAAAGGATTCTGCGCGACATGGAACCGTTGATCCCGTAAGTCGGCGCTTTCAATCCAGCCTCAGCGGCACCATTTCAACCGGCGATGAACATGACGAAGCTGCTCGCCAAACTCCCGTTCGGCCCCTGGCGCGACGCCGGGCCGATCGTGTCCGTCCTCCGCCTGTCCGGTGTCATCGGCCAGGCCGGAGCCTTCCGCCAGGGCCTGACCATGTCCAGCATGGCCGGGCTGATCGAACGCGCCTTCGCGCCGAAGGGGCAGGCGGCGGTGGCGCTGGTCGTCAACTCGCCGGGCGGGTCGCCTGTCCAGTCGGCGCTGATCGCCAAGCGCATCCGCGATCTCGCCACCGAGAAGAAGGTGCCGGTCTTCGCCTTCTGCGAGGACGCGGCGGCGTCCGGCGGCTATTGGCTGGCCTGCGCGGCGGACGAGATCTGGGCGGACGAGAGCAGCATCCTGGGCTCCATCGGCGTGGTGTCCGCCGGCTTCGGCGCGCACGAGTTCATAGAGCGCTACGGCATCGAGCGGCGGCTCTACACCGCGGGCGACAAGAAGGTGATCCTCGACCCCTTCTCGCCGGAGCGGGAGGACGGGGTGGCCCATCTGAAGGCGATCCAGGCGGAGATCCACGATGCCTTCAAGGCGATGGTGCGCGACCGCCGCGGCGCCCGCCTGTCCGGGGCGGAGGAGGAACTGTTCTCCGGCGCCTTCTGGGCCGGACGGCGCGCGCTGGAACTGGGGCTGATCGACGGCATCGGCGACCTGCGCAGCGTGCTGCGCGGCCGCTTCGGCGAGAAGGTCCGGCTGCGGGTGGTGCAGGAGGACCGGCGCTGGTTCCGCCGCATGGGCTTCCGCGTGGATGCGCCGGTGGGCACGACCGCGCTGGACCGTCTTGCGGCGGACCTCCCCGCGGCGGCTCTGTCCGCCGTAGAGGAGCGCACGCTCTGGTCGCGCTACGGTCTCTGAGTTCTCCGCTTGTGGTCGCTGCGGGCCCCCACCCTAACCCTCCCCCGCTGGGCAGGGGAGGGGATTGAGGGTTGTGCGGCGGAGTTCCCTCCCCTGCGATAGCGGGGGAGGGCTAGGGTGGGGGCCAAGTGCGAGGGCTTATGCCCCATTGAAAATATCCCAAACTCTCACTGGGTGACTTCGCGCAGGCGTTCGGACGGGGGCGGGACCGGCTCGCCGGTGCGGCGGGCGTTCTCGATCCAGGCGGCGATGGCGTCGAGCGCCGCCGTGCTGGCGTCGGCGGGGGTGGCGCCGCCCGCGGTGCAGCCCGGCAGGTCGGGCACCTCGGCCACATAGCCGACACCCTGTTCCGGGGGCAGGGGGCGGACGATGACCGGATAGGCGCTGGCGTTCATGACGTTGCGTCTCCTCTGCGCACGGTTTTCACCCATTAGGTGCCGCTTCCGCTGCGGACGACAAGGATTCTTTGCGCTGGACGGGCGCTTCTTTCGAAGTTCGATCCATTTTCGGCGGGTCGATCTTTTGGGGTGAAGGCCCCTCTTGACCGGGCGACCCCGCAGGCCCTAATCCTCCTCCATGTTCAGTCTCTCCAAGATCCTGTTCCTGATCCTGGTGATCGGCGCCGTGTGGTTCGGCTGGCGCTGGTACAACCGCGTCGGCGCGGTCGGCCGGGAGCGCCTGCGCGAGCGGGAGCGTCGCGGCTCCGGAAAGCCCGCCTCCACCAGCGGCGGCGGCTCGCCCCAGGTGGCCGCGGAGGACATGGAGAAGTGCCCGGAATGCGGCGCCTACGTCGCCCCGCGCTCCGCCGTGGCCTGCGGCCGGCCGGTCTGTCCCTACGGTCGTTGAACCTTAAACCCAGGCGGGCGCTTGATTCCGTGGATTCCGCCGCGTATCGTGCGGCGCGTTTTTCCACACCAATCATAAGTGACCGCCGATGGCCTCCCCGAGCGGGTCTTCCCAAGACAGCCGCGGCCTGTCCTTTCAGGCCCTGATCCTCAAGCTCCACCAGTTCTGGTCGGAGCAGGGCTGCGTGATCCTCCAGCCCTACGACATGGAGGTGGGTGCGGGCACCTTCCACCCGGCGACGACGCTGCGCGCCCTCGGCCCGCAGCCGTGGAAGGCGGCCTATGTGCAGCCCTCGCGCCGCCCGAAGGATGGCCGCTACGGCGAGAACCCGAACCGGCTCCAGCATTATTACCAGTATCAGGTGATCCTGAAGCCCTCGCCGGCCAACCCGCAGGAGCTGTATCTGGAAAGCCTGAAGGTGCTGGGCATCGACCCCGGCTTGCACGACATCCGCTTCGTCGAGGACGACTGGGAAAGCCCGACGCTGGGCGCCTGGGGCCTCGGCTGGGAGGTCTGGTGCGACGGCATGGAGGTCACCCAGTACACCTACTTCCAGCAGGTCGGCGGCATCGAGTGCGACCCGGTCGCGGTCGAGCTGACCTACGGGCTGGAGCGTCTGGCCATGTATGTGCAGGGCGTGGAGAACGTCTACGACCTGGACTTCAACGGCCAGGGCGTGACGTACGGCGACGTGTTCAAGCGCGCCGAGGTCGAGTATTCGGCCCACAACTTCGAGCACGCCAACACCGACATGCTGCTCCAGCATTTCAAGGACGCCGAGGCGGAGTGCCAGTCGCTGATCGCCAAGGGCGTCGCGCTGCCGGCCTACGACCAGTGCATCAAGGCGTCGCACCTCTTCAACCTGCTGGACGCGCGCGGCGTCATCAGCGTCGTGGAGCGCGCCGCCTACATCGGCCGCGTGCGCGCGCTGGCGAAAGCCTGCTGCGAGGCGTGGACCGCCGGGGGGGCCAAGTAACATGTCGGTCAACATGCCCGAACTTCTGATCGAATTCTTCTCTGAGGAAATCCCGGCCCGCATGCAGGCGCGCGCGGCGGACGACCTCAAGCGCCTCGTCACCGAGAAGCTGGCCGCCAACGGCCTGACCTTCGCGTCGGCCGAGGCCCATTCCACCCCCCGCCGCCTCGCGCTGGTGATCGACGGCCTGCCGGAGCGCACCGCCGACGTCCGCGAGGAGAAGAAGGGGCCGCGCGTCGGCTCGCCCGAGCAGGCGGTCGCCGGCTTCCTGAAGTCCGCCGGCCTGACCAGCCTGGACCAGTGCGAGCAGCGCGACACCGGCAAGGGCGTCTTCTACTTCGCCGTGGCGGAGAAGAAGGGCCGCGCCACCGCGGAGGTACTGGCCGAGATCATCCCGGCGGTCATGGGCGACTTCCCGTGGCCGAAGTCGATGCGCTGGGGTACCGGCACGGTGCGCTGGGTGCGCCCGCTGCACTCGATCATCGCGCTGTTCGGCGGCGCGGTTCTGGAGGGTTCGTTCGACCTGGGCGGCGCGCAGGGCAAGCTGGTGTTCGGCAACAGCACCCGCGGCCACCGCTTCCTGTCGCCGGACGCCTTCACGGTCACCGGCTTCGCCGACTACAAGGCCAAGCTGCGCGCCGCGCACGTCGTGCTCGACCGCGCGGAGCGCAAGGCCAAGATCAAGGCCGACGCCGAGGCGCTGGCCGCGCAGGAAGGGCTGACCCTCTCCCCCGACGACGGGCTGCTGGAGGAGGTCGCCGGCCTCGTCGAATGGCCGGTCGCGCTGGTCGGCACCATCGACGAGAAGTTCATGGACGTGCCGTCGGAGGTCCTCATCACCTCCATGCGCACGCACCAGAAGTATTTCGCGCTGCTGGACCAGGCCGGAAAGATGGCCCCGCGCTTCGTCGTGGTCGCCAACACGGAGACGGCGGACGGGGGCAAGGCCATCGTCGCCGGCAACGAGCGCGTTCTGCGCGCGCGCCTGTCCGACGCCAAGTTCTTCTGGGACCAGGATCGCAAGACCAAGCTGGAAGACCGCGTGTCCAAGCTGGGCGCCATCACCTTCCACGCCAAGCTCGGCACGGTGGCGGAGAAGGTCACCCGCGTCCAGGTCCTGGCCGCCGAGATCGCCCGCGCCATCGGCGCCGACGCGGACGCCGCGACCCGCGCCGCTCTGCTGTCCAAGGCGGACCTCGTGACCGAGGTGGTCGGCGAGTTCCCCGAGGTCCAGGGCATCATGGGCCGTTACTACGCGCTGGGCGAGGGCGAGAACCCGGCGGTGGCCGAGGCGATCGCCGAGCATTACAAGCCGCTCGGGCCGTCTGATTCGTGCCCGACCGCGCCGGTGTCAGTCGCCGTGGCGCTGGCCGACAAGCTCGACACGCTGGTCGGCTTCTTCGCCATCGACGAGAAGCCGACGGGCTCGAAGGACCCCTACGCGCTGCGGCGTGCGGCGCTGGGCATCATCCGGCTGATCCTGGAGAACGGGCTGCGGCTGAACCTGACGCAACTGTTCAAGGCCGCGCACGGCGCCTATTCGGTCGGCGGTTTCGCCGCGGCCGACGGCGTCGCCACCGACCTGATGGCCTTCTTCGCCGACCGCCTGAAGGTCACTCTGCGCGACCAGGGTGTGCGGCATGATCTGGTTGACGCGGTGTTCGCGCTCGGCGGCGAGGACGATCTCGTCCGCCTGCTGGCCCGCGTGAAGGCGCTCCAGACCTTCGTCGGGTCGGAGGAGGGGGCGAACCTGCTCGCCGCCTACAAGCGCGCCAGCAACATCGTCCGCATCGAGGAGAAGAAGGACGGCAAGGCCTACGACCAGCCGGTCGATCCGGCCCTGCTGACTCTGGCGGAGGAGAAGGACCTCTACGGCGCCCTGTCCGCCGCCGGCGAGACGGCCCGGCCGCTGCTGGCGAAGGAGGACTTCACCGGCACCATGGCGGCGCTGGCCCGCCTGCGCGGCCCGGTGGATGCCTTCTTCGACAAGGTGACGGTGAACGCCGAGCAGGCCGATCTGCGCGCCAACCGCCTGCGGCTGCTCAGCCAGATCCGGGCGACGCTGAATGCGGTCGCGGACTTCTCGCGTATCGAGGGGTGACGGGGGAGGGGGTGCCGTTGCGGTGGCCCCCCCCCCCCCCCGCGGCGCAGGGGCGGGCTACGTTTCCCTCCCCTGCGTCAGCGGGGGAGGGTCAGGGTGGGGGCCCGTCTCGGCCACTCCCCACCACCCCAACAAAAAAGGGGCGCCCCMCCGGGCGCCCCTTTCTCTTATCCCCAAACCCCTTACCGCAAGGCGCGGTTCGCGGCGCTGACCAGGGCGCGCAGCGAGGCGGTCACGATGTCCGCGTCCATGCCGACGCCGAACAGCGTGCGCTCGTCCTTGGTCTTCACCTCGACATAGGCGCAGGCCTGGGCGTCCTCGCCCTCGCCGACGGCGTGCTCGCGGTAGTCCACCACATGCAGGTCGATGCCGGCGCCCTGGCGCAGCGCGTCCAGGAAGGCGTCGATCGGACCCTTGCCCGAGCCCTTCAGCGTGCTGACCACACCGTCGCGCGACACCACCACGTTCAGCACGCGGGCGCCGGAGTTCGGGCCGCGCGGCTCGGTCGAATGCTCGATCAGGGCCAGCGGGGCGTCGATGTCCAGATACTCGGCCTTGAAGGCGTTGTGGATGTCGGCGGGGGCCAGCTCCTTGCCGGACTCGTCGGCGATGCGCTGCACCGTCTTGGAGAACTCGATCTGCAGGCGGCGCGGGATCTGGATGCCGTAATCCTTCTCCAGCACATAGGCGATGCCGCCCTTGCCCGACTGGCTGTTGATGCGGATCACCGCCTCGTAGCTGCGGCCCAGGTCCTGCGGGTCGATGGGCAGGTACGGAACCTCCCAGGTGCCGTGGTTGGACTTGGCCAGCGCCTTCAGTCCCTTGTTGATGGCGTCCTGGTGCGAGCCGGAGAAGGCCGTGAAGACCAGCTCGCCGGCGTAGGGGTGGCGCGGATGGACGGGCAGCTGCGTGCAGTATTCGGCGACGCGGACGATCTCGTTGATGTCGTCGATGCGCAGCTCCGGATCGACGCCCTGGGTCAGCAGGTTCAGCGCCAGCGTGATGACGTCCACGTTGCCGGTGCGCTCGCCGTTGCCGAACAGGGTGCCTTCCACGCGGTCGGCGCCGGCCAGCATGCCCAGCTCCGCCGCCGCGACGCCGGTGCCGCGGTCGTTGTGCGGGTGCAGGGAGATGATCGCCGCGTCGCGGTTCTTCATGTTGCGGCAGAACCACTCGATCTGGTCGGCGTGGATGTTCGGGGTGGACATCTCCACCGTCGCCGGCAGGTTCAGGATGACCTTGTTGGCGGCGTCGGCGCCCCAGGTCTCCATCACCGCCTCGCAGATCTCCAGGGCGAACTCCAGCTCGGTCCCGGTGAAGCTCTCCGGCGAATATTGCAGGACGATCTCGGTCTCCGGATGCTCGGCGGCCAGTTGCTTGATCAGCTTGGTGCCGGCGACGGCGATGTCGACGATGCCCTGGCGGTCCAGCCCGAAGACGACGCGGCGCTGCAGCTCCGACGTGGAGTTGTACAGGTGGACGATGGCGCGCTTGGCGCCCTTGATGCCCTCGAAGGTGCGGCGGATCAGCTCCTCACGCGCCTGGGTCAGCACCTGGATGGTCACGCCGTCGGGGATCTTGCCGCCCTCGATGATCTCGCGGCAGAAGTCGAAATCGGTCTGCGAGGCGGCGGGGAAGCCGATCTCGATCTCCTTGAAGCCCATCTTCAGCAGCGCGTCGAACATCGCGCGCTTGCGGTCCGGACCCATCGGCTCGATCAGCGCCTGGTTGCCGTCGCGCAGGTCCACCGAGCACCAGACCGGCGCCTTCTCGATGGTCCGGTTCGGCCACTGGCGGTCGGTCAGCTTTACCGGGGCGAAGGGGACGTACTTCTCGTGCTTAGAGGCAGAAGTGGCGGCGGCGGGGGTGGCGATGTGGTTCATGACGCTTCGTGATCCCTTGGGAGCCCCGGTTCGTGCGGCGGGGCGTTGTCTCGTGTCGTGTGGGGACCGGCGGGACTACGGTCGCCGAGCTGCCGGGCGGCTCAGCGACCGTTCCTAAGTCGCAGCCCCGGCCCCAGCCGGGAGACACGCCTCACCCCGCAAGGGCGCGTGCCGAAATGGCGCAAACTGTGGGTGCTCATGGGAAAACAAACACTTCGACCAGGAAACAGGGCAGACGAACGCAGACGACCCGGACGCTCAAAGCGCCGGGGTGATAAGTCGCAGAAGGGCGTTCGTGTGGTCGATGCGGGTCATGGGCCACACTGTGCGCAGGCAGGCTTGCTCTGTCAAGCCGCGATTCCATGAAATCTTCTGTCGCGGAGCGGGGTTTCAGCTGAAGAACAGGCGGTAGAGGACCGGCAGCAGGATCGCCGTCACCAGCCCGTTCAGCCCCATCCCCAACCCGGCGAAGGCCCCCGCCACCTCGTTCACCTGGAGCGCGCGGGCGGTGCCGATGCCATGCGCGGCCACCCCCATGCCGAAGCCGCGCGCCCGCCAGTCCGTCACACGGACGAGGTTCAGGACCCAGGTGCCGAAGGACGCGGCGATGATCCCGGTCAGGATCACGAAGACCGCGGTCAGGGAGGGCAGGCCGCCGATCTGCTCCGACACGCCCATCGCGATGGGGGAGGTCACCGACTTCGGCGCCAGCGACAGCATGGTCCGCTCCGACGCGCCCAGCGCCCAGGCGATGGCGACGGCGCTCAGCGCCGACGCGGCGGAGCCGGTCAGCAGGGCGACCAGCAGCGCCACGGCGGAGCGGCGGACCTGCTGGAACTGGCGGTAGAGCGGGACCGCCAGCGCCACCGTGGCCGGGCCGAGCAGGAAATGCACGAACTGCGCGCCGTCGAAATAGGTCCGGTAGTCGATCCCCGCCACCATCAGCGTCGCGGCGATCAGCAGCACCGCGATCATCACGGGGTTCAGCGCGGGGCGCCGCCCGAACCGCTCGAACACCCACATCCCCGCCTGATAGGCGGCCAGCGTCAGGGTCAGGCCGGCGAGCGGGCTGGCCGACAGATAGACCCAGATCTCGTGGAAATCGGGGCTCATGGCGCGTTCTCCCCACTGCCGGTTTTCCCGTTGCCGGATTCGGCGTCCGGGCCGCGGCGGCTCAGGATACTCATCACCCAGGCGGTCAGCGCGACGCCGATCAGCGTGCTGCCCAGCAGGGCGGCGACGATGGGCAGGGCCTCCGCCTCCAGCCGGTTCAGGTGCGCCATCACCCCGACGCCCGCCGGAACGAAGAGAAGGGAGAGGTGACGCAGGATGCCGCCCGCCGTCTCCTGCAGCGGCTCCGGCACGCCGCCGCGGACCAGCAGGCCGACGAACAGCAGGACCATGCCCAGCACCGGTCCCGGAACGGGCAGATGCAGCAGGCGGGCGGTCAGCTCCCCCGCCAGCTGGCAGGAGAGAAGTAGGGTCAGGGTGCCGAGCATCGGCAGGCTCCGGGCTTTTCGGGGAGGTGGCCGCAGCCTAATCCCGGAGGGTGCCATGGGGGGAGAGGATATGCCCTACCGCGCCAGCAGTTGAGCCTTGAGCCAGTCGCGCACCTCGCGGCAGACGGCCTCGGCGGTCTCGTCCAGACAGTGGCCGGCGCCGGGCATCAGGACCAGCTTCTTCGGCTCGCGCGCCATGCGGTGGACGTGGATGGAGCACATCGGCGTCAGCGCCTCGTCGGCCTCGCCGTGGATCATCAGCACGGGGCAACGGAGGTCCGCCACCGCGTCGGTGCCCAACCCCTGGGTCGCCAGCGTCACCACCGTGCAGACCGCGCCGCGGTTCGAGGCCGCGGCCTGGATCGCCACCGCGCCGCCGAAGGAATGGCCGACCAGGGCGACATGGTGGATGCCCATCCGGCCGAGAAAGGTCAGGCCGCACAGCGCGTCGTAGACCGCCTCGTCCAGCGCGCGGGGGTTGCGGTAGCGGATGCGCAGCGAGGCGATGCCATCCGGAGTGAGGTCCTTGGCCAGCCGCGGATAAAGCCCGTGGGCCGGCGAGTCGAAGCCGCCGCCGACGCCGCCGAGCCAGATGACGCCCAGCGTTCCCGCCGCCTTATGCCCACCGGGTGCTGTGTAGAGACGGGCGTCCACGGTGCCGCGGTCGGTGTCCATCCGCACGGGGGCGAACCCCTCGTCCACGGTTTCGCCGATCTGCGCCGACAGGAGCGGCATGGGTGTTCTCCGGCTTGCCAAGGTCTTGCGGGAGTTAACAAGCCACCGGGCATCTCTGTTGCTCCGGCGTGCTGCTTCGGAACCTCGCCGCACCGTCTCCGGTTGTGCCGAGAGGCGGTCCGCGACACGGGCCGCATTCCGATGCCTCCGCAGCCCGGCTGTTGGCGTCGGGCAAAGCCGTGCAACTGAAAAGAAGTGCGACACATGCTCAAACAGATTTCGGTCGATACCGTGAAGCAGGCCGCCGACCTCGCGTACGAGGCCGTGGCCGACCGCCAGCGTTTCCTCGCGGGAATGCGCAACATCGACCTCGGGGAGCAGACCAGCGAACGCGGTTCGCGGAACCCGACCGATCTCGACGCCCTCAGCATCCTGTCTTCCGACGCCAGTGGAGCGTTGAGCCAGTTGAACCGGATGCTGGAGGACCTGACCCCCGAACAGCGGATGGAATTGCGCGCGGTCATGTTCGTCGGGCGCGGCGATTTCGCCGGAAACCAGTGGGACCGCGCGCTGGACGAGGCCGGGCGGGCCCCGGACGCCACCCACTACACCGACATCGCGGAGCGCATCGACCTGCACCGCGACCTGATGAAGGGGCTGTACGAGCTGGACCTGCTGAAGAAGAAGGACGGGCAATGACCAGGGGCCGGGATGGCGGGTGGCGCCCGGAGGGCTCCGCCGGGACGCTCGAACGCTGGGCCGCCATCCTCGGCGGCACGGCGCTGGGTTTTGCCGGGGTGCGGCGGGGAAGCTGGACGCTGTCTGCGCTCGGCGGCGGGCTGTTTCTCGCCGGGGCGGCGGGGGTTCCGCTGTCCAGCCCGCTGCGGCAGGCCGCGCTGCCGGCGCTGCGCCGGGAGCCGACGACCACCCAGGCGAACGTCACCATCGCGGTCCCGGCCGAGAAACTGTTCCGCCACTGGCGCAACGTCCGCCATCTGGCGGCGCTGTTCCCCCACCTCGACGCCGTGGAGATCCTGTCCGACACGGAAAGCCGCTGGAAGGCTCATGGCCCCGGCGGCGTTCCGGTGGTCTGGAACAGCCGGCTCGACAAGGTCCGGGAGAACGAACTCATCACTTGGCACACGCTGGAGGGGGCGGATCTGCCGCACCGCGGCACCGTCCTGTTCCGTCCGGCGCCGGGCGGCCGTGGGACGGAGGTCAGCCTGACGCTGGCCTACCACCCGCCGGGCGGCGCTGGCGGCAACGCCGTGTCCCGGCTGTTCGGCGCCGCGCCTGAGCAGCAGGCGCGCGAGGCGTTGCGCCGCCTGAAGCGGATCATGGAGGTCGGGGAGCTTCCCACCATCGACGGCCAGCCGAGCGGGCGGGCCGAGCGGGGCGGGTCGCGGTCGCGAATGCAGGAGGTGACGGGATGAGGGCGCTCTGCTGGAACGGCGTGAACGACCTGCGGGTGGAGCGGGTGCCGGACCCCACGATCCTCGGCCCGCAGGACGCGATCATCAAGGTCGGCCTGTCCTCGGTCTGCGGGTCGGACCTGCATCTGATCGGCGGCTACGTCCCCACCATGCGGGCCGGCGACATCATCGGCCATGAATTCCTGGGCGAGGTGGTCGAGAAGGGGCCGGAGGTGACGCGGCTGAACCGCGGCGACCGGGTGATCACCGTGTCGATCATCGGTTGCGGCAAATGCTGGCATTGCCAGCACGAGGAGTTCTCGCTCTGCGACAACTCCAACCCGCAACCGGCCTTCGAGGAGGCGGCCTACGGGCATTGCACCGCCGGCATCTTCGGCTACAGCCACGCCTTCGGCGGCTATGCCGGGAGCCACGCCGAATACATCCGCGTCCCCTTCGCCGACACCAACTGCTTCCGTGTGCCGGAGGGAGTGACGGACGAGCAGGCGGTCTTCGTCTCCGACGCCGTGCCGACCGGCTACATGGCCGCCGACATGAGCAACATCAAGCCGGGCGACGTGGTGGCCGTCTGGGGCTGCGGCGGCGTCGGCCAGATGGCAATGAAGAGCGCCTTCCTGATGGGGGCGGAGCGGGTGATCGGCATCGACCGTTTCCCCGACCGGCTGCGCGCCGCCCAGATGAAAGCGGGTGCGGAGACGCTGGATTACAGCCGCGTCGACATCTACGACGCCCTGCTGGCGATGACCGGCGGGCGCGGGCCGGACGTCTGCATCGACGCGGTGGGCATGGAGGCCGACAGCGGCGCCTCCGCCCTGGAGGACTTGTACGACCGCGGCAAGCAGGCCCTGCGGCTGGAGAGCGACCGGCCCGCCGTCCTGCGCCAGATGATCCAGTGCTGTCGCAAGGGCGGCACGCTGTCCATCGTCGGCGTCTATGGCGGCCTCATCGACAAGTTCCCCATGGGAGCGGCGATGAACAAGGCGCTGACCTTCCGCATGGGCCAACAGCACGGCCAGCGCTACGTCAAGCGCCTGTTCGAGCACATCGAGAAGGGCGACCTCGACCCATCCTACCTGTTGACCCACAAATGGGCGTTGGACGACGCCCCCCAGGGCTACCGCATGTTCAAGGAGAAGGCCGACGACTGCATGCGGGTCGTCTTCGCGCCGTAACGGCGGGCCGTTATAAGGGGTGGAAGGCCATGAAGATCGTCTACGCCTACTTGGCGGAGAAGGGGCGCGGCGTCGAGGCCGAGATCGTCGGGGACTTGCGCGACCGCTGCGGCCACGTTGCCCAAACCGCACGCGAGGAGCGCGACGCGGAGCGCGGCGGCGCCGTCGATGTCATCGTCACGCTGGAACTGGACGACTCCCAGCGGGACACCGCCCTCAACAGGCTGCGCGCCCACCCCGCGGTGATCGACGCCGCGGCGGAGAGCTTCGGGGAGCGGGTGTAGGACTCATGCAACGACAGCGGGCTCGGCTCCCGCGGAGTCGCCCAACGGGCGGGTGACGAAGAACGCGCACAACATCTCGTGGCGCTCCCTTCGATGATACCGCAGATGTTCGTCATCAACCCCGTCGCCCATGGGACGAAGCCGGTCGGCGCCTGTTGGGGGCGGTGGTCGAAACAGTGCGGTGGAACATCCCGTGTCGAGTCCTCCCGATGCAGCGCACGCCGGCGGCTCGGCCTTTGCCGTCCGCCGTTGTCCCATAGGCGTCGAACCCGCGCCCGGTGACCGGGTGTTGGCGCGGGTCTGGGCGCCCGCCTGTCGCAGTGTCCGGCTGCTGGTCGGACCGGAGGAGCGCGCGGTGGCGCTGGACGCGGAGGGCGACGGCTATTTCTCCGCGATGGTGGAGGGGGTGCCGGTGGGCAGCCTCTACCGGTTCCGGTTGGACGACGGCCCGGCCTTCCCCGACCCGGCGTCCCGCTTCCAGCCCGAGGGGCCGGAAGGGCCGTCGCAGGTCGTGGACGCGTCCGCCTTCGCCTGGACCGACGCCGGCTGGGCGGGATGCGGCCTGCGCGGGCAGGTGGTCTATGAGATGCACATCGGCACCTTCACGCCGGAGGGCAACTGGGCGGCGGCGGCGCGCGAACTTCCGGGTCTGGCGGAGCTGGGGGTGACCGTCCTGGAACTCATGCCGGTGGCCGAGTTCCCGGGCCGCTTCGGCTGGGGCTACGACGGGGTGGATTTGTTCGCCCCGACCCGGCTCTACGGTGGGCCGGACGACATGCGGCGCTTCGTGGACCGCGCCCACGCGCTGGGCCTCGCGGTGATCCTGGACGTCGTCTACAACCACCTTGGCCCAAGCGGAAATTTCCTGTCCCGCTTCTCCCCGGACTACTTCACCACCCGCTACAAGAACGAGTGGGGCGACGCGCTCAACTTCGACGGCCCGAACTGCGGCCCGGTGCGGGAGTTCTTCCGGGCGAACGCCGCCTTCTGGATCGACGAGTACCATCTCGACGGGCTGCGGCTGGACGCCACCCAGCAGATATTCGACCGCTCCACCCCGCACATCATCCAGGAGATCGGGCAGGCCGTCCGCCAGGCGGCGCGCGGGCGCGGCACGCTGCTGATCGGGGAGAACGAATCCCAGCATGCCGCCATGGCCACTCCGGTGGAGCGGGGCGGCTGCGGGCTGGACGCTCTGTGGAACGACGATTTCCACCACGCGGCCCAGGTCGCGCTGACCGGGCGGAACGAGGCCTACTACACCGACTACCGCGGCACGCCGCAGGAATTGCTGTCGGCCGTCAAGCACGGCTTCCTCTATCAGGGGCAATGGTACCGCTGGCAGGGCAAGCGGCGGGGGACGCCTGCCTATGAGCTGCCGCGGCCGGCCTTTGTCACCTTCCTCCAGAACCACGACCAGATCGCCAATTCGGGCCGCGGCCAGCGGATCCACGCCCTGACCACGCCGGGGCGCTTCCGGGCGCTGACCGCGCTGACGCTGCTGGGCCCCGGCACGCCGATGCTGTTCCAGGGGCAGGAGTTCGCGGCCAGCGCACCTTTCTATTACTTCGCCGACCACGAACCCGATCTGGCCGCCAAGGTGGAGACGGGACGGGCGGAGTTCCTGTCCCAGTTTTCCAGCCTCGCCACCCCCGCCATGCGCGCCCATCTGACGCGCCCGCAGGACGAGGAGACCTTCCGGCGCTGCACGCTCGACCACGCGGAACGGGACGCCCACGCCGAAGTCTGGGCGCTGCACCGCGACCTTCTGCGCCTGCGCCGCGAGGACCCGGTGTTCCGCGCACAGGGCGACGGCGGGCTGGACGGCGCCGTGCTGGGCGAGGAGGCGTTCGTCCTGCGCGTCTTCGGTGCGAAGGAGGGCGGTGCGAAGGAGGGCGGTGCGGGAGACGACCGGCTGCTGCTGGTCAATCTGGGGCGCGACCTGCGGCTAGACGTCCTGCCGGAACCGCTGCTGGCGCCGCCGGTTGGCAGGGAGTGGACGCCGCTGTGGGCCAGCGAGGACCCGCGTTACGGCGGCTGCGGCATCGCCCCGCTGGAATCCTCGGACGGTGGCTGGCGGCTTCCCGGCCACGCGGCGGTCGTCCTGGCCGCCAAGGACGTTGTTCCGGACGAGGAACGTCCGGACGGGGAACGGGGCGAAGACAACGGCGCGAGCGCTCAGGAGGCCCATGGCTGATTTCATCCGCAAGATCACCAGCGACGCCCTGCGATCCGCGCCGGACGCCGCGCTGTCCCGCGAATGGCTGGTCGCCAACGGGCTTGGCGGCTACGCCTCCTCCTCCCTGTCGGGGGCGGTGACGCGGCGCTATCACGGGTTGCTGGTGGCGGCCCTGCCGGCGCCGCTGGGCCGCGTGGTGATGCTGAGCCAGCTCAACGACGTGCTGATTGAGCCGGACGGCACCGAGCGGCGGCTGACCGGCCACAACCCGCAGGCGGACCAGTGGCCCGACCCGAACTACCCGTCGGACGCCGCCCCCTCCGGTCTTGCCGAATTCCGCATGGAGTCCGGGCTGCCGGTCTGGCGCTACGAATTCGGCGACGTGGTGATCGAGAAGCAGATCGTGCTGCCGCACTTGCAGAACATCGTCCACGTCACCTACCGGGTGGTCAAGGCACCGCAGCCGATCTTCCTGCGCCTGCGCCCGGTGATGGCCTTCCGCAAGCTGGAATCGGCGGTGGACGAGCCGCTGGCCCGCGACTACCGCGTCACCGCCCGCGGCCACGAGTACGAGATCTGGGCGGGGCCGGAACTGCCGGTGCTGCGCATGACCATCGAGGGGGCGGAGCTTCCCCTGACCCTGGACGGCGGGGCGCGGCGCGACATCGTCTATCCGGTGGAGGCCGAGCGTGGGTACGAATCGCGCGGCTCGCTGTGGACGCCCGGCTATTTCAGCGGCCCGCTCAGCCAGGGCCAGACGCTGAGCTTCGTCGCGGCGACGGAGCCCTGGCAACGGCTGTGGGCGCTGCCGCCCGCCGATGTCCTGCGCTTCGAGAAGGAGCGGCGGCGCCGCATCGTCGGGACGGCCCATCCGTCGCTGCGCGAGGGGGCGATGGCGGAGCTGGTGCTGTCGGCGGACAGCTTCCTGTTCGTGCCGGCGGGCCGCGTCGCCGACCAGATGCGCGCCCGCGCCGAGGGGGACGAGGTGCGCACGGTGATCGCCGGCTACCACTGGTTCACCGACTGGGGCCGCGACACCATGATCAGCCTGGAGGGGCTGACCCTGACCACCGGGCGCCACATGGAGGCCGGCTGGATTCTGCGCACCTTCGCGCATTACATCCGCGACGGGCTGATCCCCAACATGTTCCCCGACGGCAAGGACGAGGGGCTGTACCACACCGCCGACGCCACACTGTGGTTCTTCCACGCGCTGAACCGCTATGTCCACGCGACCGGGGACCGCCACACGCTGCAACTGCTGCTGCCCCGTCTGGTCGAGGTGATCGACCATCACCGGCGCGGCACCCGCTTCGGCATCACCGTGGACCAGGGCGACGGGCTGCTGCGCCAGGGGCGGGAGGGCTACCAGCTCACCTGGATGGACGCGAAGGTCGAGGACTGGGTGGTCACGCCACGCCGGGGAAAGGCGGTGGAGATCAACGCGCTCTGGTACAACGCGCTGTGCCTGACCGCCGGCTGGCTGACCGAGGAGGGCGACGCCATGGCCGCCCGCCCGCTGGAGGAGCTGGCCGAACGGGCACGCGCCTCCTTCAACGCGCGCTTCTGGTGCGCCCACGCCGGGCACCTTTATGACGTGGTGGACGGGGAGCGGGGGGACGACGACGCCTGCCGGCCCAACCAGATCTTCGCCGTCTCGCTCGACAACCCGGTGCTCGACCGCGCCCGCTGGGAGCCGGTGGTGGAAACGGTGCGGCAACGGCTGCTGACCCCGGTCGGGCTGCGCTCGCTGGCGCCGGGACAGCGCGACTACAAGTCGAAATACTTCGGCGATCTGCGCGCCCGCGACGCCGCCTATCACCAGGGCACGGTCTGGGCGTGGCTGATCGGCCCCTATGTCGATGCGTGGCTGAAGCTGCACCCGGAGGACAACGCCGGGGCGCGCGAGCTGCTCCAGGGCTTCCTGCCCCATCTGGACCAGGCGGGGATCGGCACCATTTCCGAGATCTTCGACGCCGAGCCGCCCTTCAGTCCGCGCGGCTGCATCTCGCAGGCCTGGAGCGTGGCGGAAGTCCTGCGTTGCTGGGCGGCGACGGCCGAGGATCGGTGACCGGCTCCCCTCCCCGCACAGCCTATGAAAAGCGTCATAAGAACTTAAGGAGAGAGGGTGCGAAAGCCGGCTGGTTACTGAACAGAAAGCGGAGGTGCGGAGAAAGCGCGAATCGATGACGGGTCTATAACATTGGCGAAACCCACATTTTGTTGAAGGTTTCTGCCGCCCGTGTCTATGATCGCTGGCGGGTTGAGAAAGAAAATGCACGAACTCACGGCCGTGTGAGCGACCCGCACAGGATAATGTCGGGAGGGGTCATGCTGGCACTGCTGTCGAAGCCCACGCGCCCGGCGGTCGATTGGGACCGTTTGGGCCAGCGGATCCTGGACCAGACCGCTCAGCCCTGTTGGGTGGTGGATCGCGAGCTGGTCACCGTCGGCGTCAACCCGGCGCTGTGCGCGTTGCTCGGCTATCGGGCCGGGGAGCTGATCGGAAACCACCTGCTGGCCTATGTGGCCGAGGACAGCCGGAGCGTCCTGGAGCGGCAGGCGGCCATCCGCGACCTGACTCCGCACCGCAGCTACGACGTCACCCTGATCCGCTCCGATGGGACGCCGGTCCGCGCGATCTTCAACGACTCGCGGCTGGACGGCGAGACCGGCGGAACGGCGCCGGCCTTTTGCATCTTCGTCACCGACATCACCCGCCGTGTCGAAGAGGAGACGCAGCGCGCTCGGCGGGTGGACCAGCTGGCGGACGCGGTCGCGCGCATGAACCGCTTCCTGGGGCAGATCTGCCAGGAGCTGAAGGATCCGCTGAGCGCCATCCTTGGCGCGACGCAGATGATATCCTCCGACGTGGCGTCTCCCGATCCGGCGGTCGGCAGCCAAGCGCCGGGGACCGCGCATCTGGGCGCCTACGCAGCGCTGTGCAGCGACGCCGGGCGGCAGATGATGCGGACCATCGAGAACCTGTCGTTGTGGTCCCGCCTGCAGCTGAATCAGGTGCCGCTTGATCTGCGCGTCTATGAGTTGGGCGGCCTTCTCCAGGACGTGCTGGAGGAATTGGAGCCGCGCGCCCGCGCCCGCGATATCCTGATCGTCAACCGCATCGTCGCCCTTCCGGTGTTGGGCGACCTGTCCGCGCTGAGCACCGTGCTGAAGCATCTGATCGAGAACGCGGTGCGCTTCTCGCCTTCGGGAAGCATCGTCATGCTGACCGCCGCCCTGACGGACGGGCGGGTGACCGTGCGGGTTCAGGACAATGGGCTGGGCATTCCGGAGGAGTTTCAGCCCCATCTGTTCCGTATCGACCCGCACCACGCCGCGCCCGGTGCCGACGGGGAGGTGGGGAGCGGCCTCGGCCTGCTGATCTGCAAGGCGCTGGTCGAGCGCATGGGCGGCGGAATCCGCGTCTTCAGCAAGCCGGGCGGTGGAACCGCGGTGACGGTGGCCTTGACTCCGGGAGGGTGTGGCGGATTGTGACGCTGGCGAACGGATGGTCGGGCGAACCGTTTCGACCGGTCGGAGAAGAAACGGCGAGATCGGAGTGCCCCTTGCGGGGAGTTCGAACCTTCAGTTGTCAACAGGGCACAGACCCGCGCGAAATCGCCGCGCCGGGAGTCCGGCATCAGAATCCAATTGACAGGCGTGAGCGCTGCAACACCCATCGGAATCTGGAAAGGCGATGCATTTCAATGGTTTGTGTGACATGCTCAAAATTTGGGCAAATCGGGCTATGGCCTTGTCGCGCTTGACTCGAATCGGGAAAAGCCGGGCCTTGTCAACACAGTTATCCACAGACTCTGTGGAGAGCCTACGCGGGAGGTGAGGGAGTCGGCACCCGGCCCCTAACCTTTGGCGGGAGGCCCGTCCAATCAGAATAAGTACTTCAGATTTTAGGTTCCGCGCGTTTTTGCCGCTATAGTGGTCGCGCCTCATCCCGCCGTATTGCCTCAATCCAATCGGCGCCGGATGAGCAATGACGGGAGGGGTGCCCATGCTGGATGTCTATGGGACGTCTTGCCCGGCGGCGCGTCCGCGATGGCCGTGGCGCGCGGCGACCGGTGAATCGCGGTGCCGGCGCGTGCAAGGATTTGCCGTTCCGGCGTCGGCGGCGGCGATGCTGTCCGCGTTGATCCTCCATCTGCTGCTGACCCTGGCCGCCCATTTGGGCGATGCCGATGTGGCCGGGGTGCTGACGGTGGCGGTGGGCATGGTGGCGGTCCTGGTTGTCCTGCTTCCCTTCGCCCTGCTGTGCATCCGGCAGGCGCAGAGGGCGCTGGCCGCCGGGTCGGAGCGTCGTGGGACGATGGCTTCGCCGCCAGGTTGAAGCACCGCCGTCCGGGGACATCACGCCAGGGAAATCGCGCCGGGGAAATCACGGTTGCCCCTTTTTGCAAGTCCGCGCATAAAGTGACGACGCCGTGGCGATGGACGGCGCTGTTCGGCGGGGGCGGTGCATGGGGTTGTTCGATTTTCTGAAAGTGACCGTCAAGGACGAGAAGAAGGCGCCGCCGCGCCGGCCCAACGCGTCCGCTGGCCCATCGAACGTGATCGAGTTCGATGGCAAGAGTTTCCCCTTGGCCGGGGTTAGTCACAAGGGTTTCGTGGCGACCGGCTTCGACGGGTCCTTGATCCCCAGCCAGACCGCGCGCATCACGGTGCGGATCGATGACGCCTGCGGCAAGTTTTCCTTCGCCGCCACCGTGACCATCGAGGACGTCAAGGGCGGGTCGGTGTCCGGCGCCTGGAACATGCTGCCGCCGGAGGTCGAGGCGACCATCCGCAAATATCTGCAGATCCGCAAGCAGAAGACTGGAAAGTAAGGGGTCTGGTCCGCTTCAGCGGCCGGCGCCGCTCAGTTGATGGTTTGGAGGGGGGCGGCGCCGGCCTTTGCCCCAGCCTTCACCAGAGTGGGGACCATCGCCGTGGCCGGCGTGGCGATCTGGTGCATCCGCTCGATCCATTCCGACAGGGTGACGAACTCGCAGCCCTTCGCGCGCATCGCGGCGATCACGCGGGGCAGGGCGTTCAGGGTGGACGGGTAGGTGGAATGCAGCAGCAGCACGCTGCCGGTTCCCGCCTCGGTCTTCACATGCTGCACGATGCGGTCGGGGTCGCGGACCTGCCAGTCGCGGGTGTCCACGGTCCATAGCACGGGGCTCATGCTCTCCTCGCGGGCGATCGCCAGCAGGTCCGGCGTGTAGCGTCCATAGGGCGGCCGGAACAGCACCGGGTTGGCGCCGAACCCGCGCAGGATGCGGTTGGCCTCGGCAATCTCGTGCCGCTGTGCGTCGGGGTCCATGGCGCGCAGGTCGGCGTGGGTCAGGCTGTGGTTGCCGATTTCGTGCCCGGCGGCGATGAAGTCGCGGATCACCTCGCCCTGGTTCTCGGCGACGCTGGCAACCGGAAAATAGGTCACGGGAATCTTCTCGCGGTTCAGCACGTCCAGGATCTGGCGGGTGACCACACGGTGCGGCCCGTCGTCGAAGGTGAGGGCGCAGAGGTTCCAGCCCTCCTCCTTCAGCGTTGCCGGCATGACGTCGAGCGCCGTGTCGGGGATCACCGCGCCCAGCCGGCCCTTGCGGCGCACCGATTTCTCAATGGCGGCCATGGTCCGGGCGGCTTCCGGGGGGTAGGTGATCGCGACGTCGGCCTTGCCGTCCCCGCCGGGGCGTGGCGTGGCGAGTTGTGCGCTGTCGGCGGGGGGCCTGATCTCCGGCGCTTGGGGCGTTGCCTGAGGCGTTGCTTGGGGCGGTGCGGGCAGGGGGGGCGCGTCGAGAACGAGGCAGCCGAACCCGGCGCCGAGCATGCGGCGGCACAGCGCCGTCACGTCCAGCCCCACGGGGGCGGTGGCCCGCAGGGCGACACCCTCGCCCTGGCGCCGCGCGTCGAGCGGAACGACCGCCGGGCTGAGCCCGTCCGCGAGATCGGGGGAGCGGCGGCGCAGGCTGTCCCACGCCCACCAGGCATCGCCCTCCCTTTGGAAAAGGCCGAGTTGCAGCAGCGACGGTCCGTCCGCGGCGCGGGCGGCGGTATCCGGGAGCGCCATCAGCGTCCCCGCGGCCAGCGGCAGCGCGAATAGAGAGGTGCGGAAGCGGCGCATGCCCGTGAGGAGGCAGGACGTCAGGGAGCGTCCGCTTTCAGGCCGGTTCACACATTTATCCTCCGGATCGTCGCTTTCGTCGAATACCACCCCTTCGGGATTAATTCAAACGGCGCGGGGTCCGTCGGCCTCCCCGTTTCGACCATCCCTTGGTGAGGAACTTCGGTGTTCCGGCACGGTTGACGGGAAGCGCGCCCGGTCTAAAAGCCCATTCCCACAGGAAGGCATGACGGGCGCGGAACGAGAACCGAAAGGAGGCAGCCCGGATGGCGGACGACTTGGAAAGCCGGATCAGAGCGCGCGCTCACCAGATCTGGGAGCGTGAAGGCCGTCCGGAGGATCGCGCCGCGGACCACTGGACGCTGGCCCGCGAGGAAATCGCCATTGAGGACAATTACCGGGACACCTTGCGCCCGAACCCGGCCCGCGGTCCCGACGACACCGCCGAGCGGACCGAGCCGGTCGAGCCCGTGCTGAGCATGGAAAACCAGGGCGAGATGCCGGGCATCGCCGATCAGGGCGAGGAGTTCCGCATTCCCGGCCAAGCCCGCGACTCCTGAACGCGGCCCGCGCCACGCCGCTTTCGTCATGTCGTGCTTAAAGAGGACCCCCATGGACACGAACCTGGAAATCGCCTTCCACAACATGGACTCCCAGCCGGAGCTGGAGGCCTACATCCGCGAACGGGCGGAAAAGACGGAAAAGCTGTTCGACCGGCTGGTCGGCATGCGGGTCGCCGTGGAAGCGCAGCACCGCCAGCACAAGACCGGCAACGTCTTCGACGTCCACATTGAGTTGATGGTGCCGGGCCAGGACATCGTGGTCAGCCGCAAGCCGAACAAAGCGAAGGAACGCTACGCCAATCCCGACGCCCGGACCTCGATCCGCGACGCCTTCGAAGCCGCGGAGCGGCAGTTGAAGGAATACAAGGACAAGATGCGCCGCGATGTGAAGGTCCATGATCCGGAACAGCCCGGCCGCGTGTCGCAGCTCAACCCGAACGAGGACCATGGCTTCATCACGACCAACACCGGAACGCAGCTCTATTTCCACCGGAACAGCTGCCTGAACGTCGACATGGACCAGCTCAAGACCGGCGATCCGGTGAAGTATGTGGAAGCCACGGGCGACACCGGTCCGACCGCCTCCAAGGTCTGGCGCGCGTCCGGATCCGACACCGAATTGCGGGCCACCTGACGTGAAAGCACCCGCGAACCGGCGGGGGCTTTTTCTTTGGGCCACTTTCTTTGAGTTGTTTGCCTTCGGGTCAAACCCTCTGGGCCGGGGGCATCGGGTCGGCCAAGGTGGGATCGGCCAAGGTGGGATCGGCCAAGGTGGGATCGGCCGAGGTCGGGTCTGTCGAGTCCGGCGCCGCGGCGGGGACGGGGTCCTCATTCAGGTCATAGATGTCCGGGTGGAGGCGGACGGCGTCGCGGTCGTCCACCGTCGCCGTCCAATAGACGAAGCGCACCGGCACCGGCTGGCTCAGCTTGATCCACTGCGGTTCCTGCCGGTCCAGCATGCGGTCGAGCCGCATCGTGGACACATGCTCGGTCGCCAGCAGCGCCTCGGCCATGCCGCGCGCGTCCTCAAGGCGCACGCAGCCGGAACTGACGGTGCGGACCTCGCGCTCGAACAGCCTCGGTTCGTTGGTGCCGTGCAGATAGATGTTGTAGGGGTTGGTCATGTTGAAACGGTACCGGCCCAGCGCGTTGTGGTCGCCGGGCTGCTGGACGATCCGCACGCGGCGCGGCGAGACGTTGCGCCAGTCCACGACCGCCGGCTCCACCGGGGCACCGTCCAGGTAGACCACCGCGTTCGCGATGCCCGGCGTGCCCTTGGCCCGCAGCAGGGGCAGCTTGTCCTCCTTGAGGACGGTGGGGGGCACGGTCCAGGTGGGGTTCACGATCACATGGGTGATCTGGTCCTGAAGCAGCGGCGTCTCGCGCGACGGGCGTCCGACGATCGAACGCATGGTCAGGGCCTCCTCCCCGTCGCGGACCAGCGTGGTGGTCTGGCTGGGCAGGTTCACCAAAATCACGGTGTCGGGGGCGGTGTCGCGGAAGGCGCGCATGGACAGCGCGCTGCGCCGCATCTGGACGGCCGCCTCCTGCGGGCTGCGGTCCAACGCCACCCGCGTTCCGCCGCCGACCAGCCCATCCACCTTCATGCGCTGGGCGAACTGAAAGGCGCGCACCGCGGTGTCCACCCGGTCATCGAACACATCGCCTTGGCGTGCCCGGTCGAGAAAACCCAATTCGGCCAAGCGTTGCGTCAACCGTTCCACGCGCTCGCCGCTGCTGCCCTTCTTGAGAAGCGGGCCGGACCCGGTGCGGGTGACCGGGCGCTCCGGTGCCGCCTCCAGCACCGTGGCGGCTGCGTCCAGCCGGTCGGCCCAGCCGGTCAGGGTGTCGCGGTAGGAGGCCGCCTCGGCGGTGGCCCGGGTGGCGGCCGAACCGGCGATCACGGACAGCGCCAGCGTCAGCGCGGCCAGGATCGGCGCCGGGCGGCGTCGTCGGTCGGTAAGCGTCTGGGATGCGTGCATGGTCCGTCCTCGACTGGCGGGAGGTCCGATCCCCCGTCCTTTCTATCAAATGTAGTACGTGATCCCCTGCCCGGCGAGGCGGGGACGCGCTTCGATAGGGTCGGGAAATCGGCGTAAGGCCTCCGGCCGAGGGGCGACCGTCCCGCGGTGCCGGTGCCGCGAACGACCGGAAGCCGAATTGTGACCGATTCGGGCCATTTTCGGGTTGATCCCGGTCAAGCCCTAGCCTATAGGAAATAGTCGTTCGCTATGACCATACTAAATTTGGTCTTATTCGAACAATCCATAGGGGGTCGTCCGGCGCTGGAACGGTGCGGCCCGATCACCAAAATGCATAGGGAGTGATGCTTTTGGGGAATGACGACCGTGCCGCGCCGCTGAATGGGCGCGAGACCGGCCGCCGTGGGTTTCTGACCTTCGCCGCCGCCGCCTTGACCGCCATGGCCGTTCCGGTCCTGGTGCCCGCCGCACCGGCCCTTGCGGCCCCCCTGGCCGGCGGCGTCCGCCGCCTGTCCCTGCACAACATCAACACCAACGAGCAGTTCAGCGGCGTCTATTGGGCCGATGGCGCCTATCGCCCGGACGCGCTGAAGAAGCTGGACGTGCTGTTGCGCGACCATCGGGCCAAGCAGGTCGGCCGCTACGACCCGCGTCTGTTCGATGTCCTGGCCCGCCTGCACCAGACGCTGGACAGCGACGAGCCCTTCCGGGTCATCTGCGGGTACCGGTCGCGCCGCACCAACGCCATGGCCCGCCGCCGCTCGCGCGGGGTCGCGAAGGAAAGCTACCACACCCGCGGCATGGCCATCGACGTGATGCTGCCGGATGTTGAACTGAAGGCCATCGCCACCGCCGCCCGCGGCATGGAGGCCGGCGGTGTCGGTTTCTACCCGCGCAGCGGCTTCGTGCACATCGACACCGGCCCGGTCCGCGCTTGGTGACTTGCGGTCCATGGCTGGGCGAGATCATCGTCACGGGCGTCATAGGCTGACTTGCCGTACGCCGTGTCCCGGGGGCCTGCCCAGTCGGTAGGCACCCCGGAACCATGGGCCGACACGCCGGTTGCTCCAATCGGAATTCCCCCGAACGAGCAACACGGAGGGCGACGAAGGCGATGTTCTGCAAACACGATCTGGAACGACTCCTGACCGTCGATGCCGCCCCGGCGGTGTCCATTTTCCTGCCCACCCACATCGCCGGGCGCGACATCCGCCAAGACGTGATCCGGCTGCGCAACCTGCTCTCCAAGGCACAGGACCAGCTGTGCGAGAAGCACGGCCTGCGCCGGCCCGACGCCGAGGCCTTCCTCAAGCCGGCTTCCGACCTGTTGGAGCAGAACGAGTTCTGGCGCCACATGGACCGTGGTCTGGCGATTTTCCTGGCCAAGGGCGTGTCGGCCATCCACCGCGTGCCCGTCGAGCTGCCGGAGGAGGTGGTCGTCAACTCCCGCTTCACGCTGCGGCCGCTGCTGCCGCTGCTGGCGGACGACGGAGCCTTCATGATCCTGGCCGTCACGGCGGGTCGTGCCCGCCTGTTCTGCGCGACCCGTCACGGCATCGCGGAGGAAGATGCCGGCCTGCCGCAGGGTGTCGCGGAAATCCATGCCGAAACCAATTACGAGAACAACCTGCACTCCGCCCCGCCGGCCCGCCATGCCGACCGCACGGATCGGGGCGGCGTGTCGATGGTCAAGACGCACAACTTCGGCGAAGACCCCGAGGAACTGCGCAAGGCCCATCTCATCGAGTATCTCGGGCGGGTCGGCGGCCGCGTGCGGGATCATCTGAAACCCTTCCGCGGCCCGCTCGTTCTGGTGGCCGACGAGGAGATCCAGGGGCATCTGCGCAAAGATGCACATCTTCAAGGGATACTGGAGGATGGGGTCGTGACGAACCCCGACGCCCTGGAGATCGACGACCTGCATCGCCGCGCCTATGCGGTGGTGCGGCCGATGTTCGAGTCGACACGGCGGACGGCGGTGGAGCGGTTCAACGCCCTCTATGGCGACCGCAACACGGCGGAGCGGACGACGACGCGGGCCGAGGATGTGATGGTGGCGGCGCGCGAGGGACGGGTTGGGGTTCTTCTGGTGGCCGAGAACGGCAAGGTCTGGGGCCACTTCCGGGAAGACTATCACCGGGCCTTTCCGTTGCACCACGAAACGGACGGCGCCATCGACCTTGTCGAGGAGGCCGCCACGGAAACGCTCCTGCGCGGCGGGGAGGTGCATGTGGTGACCAAGGAGGAACTGCCGTCCGGCGCCTCGACCGCAGCGATCCTGCGCTTTTGATTCTGAACTTCCGGCGCTTCAACTTTCCGGCTGGCGGGGGGCGTGGGATGGCGCCGCCCCGCCGTCGACTCGTCGTCAGGTGGACACCTTGCTGGGCTTGCCGACGCTGGGCTTGCCGATGGGCGCCTTTCCGGCGCGGTAAATGTCCGCCGGGTCCCACACGGCACCATGGCGCCGCCGCTTTCCGCCGGGCGCCGCATCGGCCTTGACGCGGGGTTTGGCGGCGGTCTTCAGAACCGCCTTGCCGCCCGGTGCCACGGTGCCTGCCTTCGGCGATGCCGGACCCGCCAGCACGATCCCCCCCGCTGAAAAGGCGGTCGTCGGCGCCGCGGCCGGAAACGCGGGGTCCCCCGACTCGCCCTCCTCCCGTGCGTCGCGCAGATGGGGCGACAGGGAACTCAGAAGCGACAAGAGTTCGTCGCCTACGCTGTCCGGTGCGGCCCGCCACAAGCGCAGCATGCGCGCTTCGCGGCGGCTGATCGAACTGTCACTGATCCGGGCGTCGTCCGCGGCGGGCGCTTTTCCGGGGAGGGCTTGCGGGTCGTCATAGCAATCGAAGAAAAAGCTGACTGGAACGCCAAGTACCAGTCCGAGACGATAAAGCGTCCCGGCGGAAATGCGGTTGGAGCCTCGTTCGTATTTCTGAACCTGCTGAAACGTCAGGCCAATGGCCTCGCCCAGCTTCTCCTGGCTCATACCCAGCAAGGTGCGGCGCATACGCACGCGCTGCCCGACATGAGCGTCGACCGACCAGGATTCGGGTGATCCGCGTCGCCCTCTTTTGCGTACCGCAGGTTCGCTCATGGATCCGGAACTCCAATGCTTGCGAATAAATATGTAGGATTTGAGAATGTCGCCAAGATTGTTCACACAGAACTTTCGGACAGGCAAGCGGAATCTCTGAAATTACTGCGCCGGTGCCATGACTTGGACAGGCATAACGGCATATCGACTCTCTGACGCCCTTGCGGCGCCGGGAAGCTGAAAACGTTGATTGCGGTGTTCTGCCGGCATCGCGCGTGTCGGTTGCGTGGCGGCTGCGCCGCGGTGGCAGGGAAACAAACGGGGTGGAACGGGGCGGCAAGCATGCCGAATATGTCGAATTGTGGGAATTCGCAGCCCGCGGGTTGGTGTGGAAACACTTTGATAATCAAATTCGGATAGGTCGCATCGGATGGAGTTCGCGCCACAGGCCGCACCGGGCCGGCAGGGTCGGCATGGTGGGGCCGGTAGGCGGCGATGATCGGCGGCGACGCTCCCCTGCGCCGCCGGATCGCAATCAAAGGATCAGGTCGATGCAGACAAGCAGTCTGGCGGGGCGCTTCAAAGTCGGAACCCGCATTTACTTCGGTTTCCTCGTGGTTCTTCTGCTGCTTGCGGTGGTCGTCGCCATCGGTGTACGGGGCCTCGGGGTGGCGCGGGATGGCTTCGAATCCTACGCGGCGGTGAGCAACCACTCGATCCAGGTCAGCTCCATCGACGCACAGGTCGCCCAGATGCGCCGCCTCGCCTTGACCTTCAACACGTTCGGGGACCCGAAGGTGGCGGATCAGGTGCGCGCCGTCCAGGCGACCCTCGTGAAGGACCTGCGGGGCGCGCTCGACGGAACGACCGGCGAGCGTCGTGCCCTGCTGGAGCGTATGAACCAGGTCTTCGCCAACTACGTGACCGACTTCAACACGCTGGCGGAGCTTCGCCTGCGCCGCGACCGCCTCTACGCCGAGCAGCTCGTCCCGGCGGGCGAGAAGGCGCGCGAGACCGTCTCGCAACTCGTCTCCACCCTGATCGCCGACGGCGAGCACGAGGCGGCGGCCAACGCCGCCCTCGCGCAGGAGCAGCTGCTGCTGGCGCGGCTGGCCGCGTCGCGCTTCTTCACCAGCCCGAACGAGTCGATCATCGCGGAGGTGTCGGCCCGTGACGACGCCTTCGGCGAGGCCATCCGCCGGGCGACCGAGCGACTGAACAACCCGGCGCGCCGGGCCGCCGCGCTGGCCGCCGACCAGTTGGCCGACCGCTACGTCTCGCTGTTCCGCGAGACCGCCGCCGTCATGCTGGAAAACGCCCGGCTGGTCGATGTGATGGGCGCCCGCGGGGTCGAGTTCGCCGACCTCTCCGACCGCACCGTCGCGATCGAGGGCAAGGATCGCGACGGCGTTCTGGCCGAAACCACCGGCAGCATGGACCGCACCCTGTCGGCCAACATGACGATCGCGGCCGGCGCCTTCCTGTTCGGCCTGCTTCTGGCCTGGGCGGTGGCGCGGTCCATCGTGAAGCCGGTCGTGTCGATGACCGAGACGATGACGAACCTCGCCGGCGGCGACCTGACGGTGACCATCCCGGCGCTGGCCAACCGCGACGAGATCGGGCGGATGGCCCATGCGGTTCAGGTGTTCAAGGACAACGCCATCCAGAAGAAGGCGATGGACGAGGCCGAGCGCGAGCGCCTGGAGGCCGAGCGCCGCGCCGACGAGGCACAGCGCGCCCGCGAAACGGCGATCGGCGAGGAGATCGCCGCGCTGATCGACGGCGTGTCGAAGGGCGACCTGTCGCGCCGCCTCGACCTGACCGGCAAGGACGGCTTCTACAAGACCATGTCGGCGGGCATCAACCGCCTGACCGACACGGTCGAGGCGGTCAT